>CAYLWD010000008.1:0-14139 GCA_964387305.1 uncultured archaeon | reverse complement strand
CGGGTTCGAAAAAAATTTCTTCAGAATATTTTGGGAGAGTTTCTTCGTTAGTTAATGGACTCAAAAAAAGAATTGTTGAATACAATGGTTATGCTACCTTGTTGAGAGAATTGCCTTCAATTAGAACAAAAGAAGAATCACTAATTCTTGCGGGGTTCCCTAATGTTGGTAAAAGTACTTTAATGAAGAAATTAACTGACTCAAAGGTTCAAGTTGCGTCTTATCCTTTCACAACAAAAGGGCTTAATGTTGGGCATTTTGATAGAAGGCACATTCAAGTGCAAGTAATTGATACTCCTGGTTTGCTTGACCGTCCATTGCATGCGCGTAACAAAATCGAGTTAAAAGCGATTAGTGCGTTACAATATTTAGAGGGATTAATTATTTTTGTTGTTGATTCTACACAAGAATTAGAGCACCAAAAAAAGTTGTTTATTGAAATAAAGAAATTATTTTCTGGAAAAAAATTTATTATAGTAATAAATAAAACCGATATTACCCCTAAGGAATTAATTGAGTCTGCCAAAAAAGAGTTCATTGAATTCAAGTTTGATATTGTTGAGGAAGGGTTTGGTTTAAACAATTTGAAAGAAAAGCTTTTGGAAAGAAAAAAGTGATTTTTTTATTAAAAATTTTAATTCTCCCAGAATTACAGCAAATCTGATACCCTTTCATTTATAAAGCCTTTTTTTTAAATCTTTTATAGCCAAGTGGATTTTAATTAATTTTTCCGCTTTTGTGCGAATTTGTTTTACGGTGATGCGTATGGGCCATGTTGAGATTGTTGAGTTGCTCGAAATAATCACGAACGACCGTGGAGTGCCTAGGAACATTAGGGAAAAAGTTACTTTGGCAATTGCTAAAGTAAAACTTTTTAATGTAACTTCACTCAGCGAAGCAATCTATCTTCTCGACGATATAAGTAATGATATTAATATGCCTGAACATGCACGCACAGATATTTGGGAAGCAATTTCCCTGATAGAAGCGGATAAAGAAAAAATGAAGTAATTTCATTTAAATTCTAATTAATTACCCTTGCTTGGCTTTTTCCAGGTGTTGCGGTTGGATAATCAAGAAAAACAAAGCGATAAGCAAATAATTTCTTTTGCTGAAGAACATTCGCTTGCATTATCTCCTGCTGCTGTTAAGCTACTTTCTACGGTAGATAATTGGAAAGAGATTCTCGAAGAATTACAAACCGAGGGGTTATTTTTTGTTGATTCAAAGGATTTAGAAAAAAAACTTGTTAAAACAAAATTTTCTCAAGCAGTTGAAGTAGAAGTAATTCAAAAAACGCGGTTTAGTGCTCAAGCAAAGGAACGTCCAGCTAATTACAAAATAATGGATGAATATAATGTTGATGACCAAACTAATGTGCAAGGAAAAGTTGGTGATGTTTTAAGGTTATTTAGGAGCAAGTTTGATTTGCTTTCATCAATGCTAAAAGAAAGGCACAATCTTAATCCAATTACTATTGCTAATTTGAAAAAAGTTTCAAAAAACGAGAATGTTGATTTAATTGGAATGGTAAATAAAAAATGGGTTACAAAAAATCAGCACGTTGCTTTCGAAGTAGAAGATTTGGAAGCCAAGTGTGTTGTACTAATAATGAATAAAGAAAAAGAATTAATGAACCGGGGAGAACACGTTCTTGAGGATAATGTTGTTGGAATAAAGGGTGTAAAAATTGGCGATGATTTTATAATAATAAAAGATATTTTTTGGCCTGATTTACCTAATCGCCCAATGAAAACAATTAATGAAGAAGTGCTTATTGGGGGAATTTCTGATTTGCACATTGGTAGTGCGTTATTTTACGAAGAGGCTTTCACAAAATTCTTAGGGTACATTAATGGTAATGGTTTAACGGGAAAAGATTTAGAGCGCGTTGGAAAAATTCAGTATTTGTTTGTTTCAGGGGATAATGTTGCAGGAGTAGGAGTTTATCCTGGACAGTTTGATGAATTATTGATAAAAGATTTGTATGCTCAATACAAAAAATTCGAGGATTTAATGTTACAAATTCCTGAATATATTCAAGTATTTATTTGTCCAGGGCAACACGATGCAGTGAGGAGAGCAGAACCCCAACCCGCGGTTCCAAACGAATTTGTTCCTCGCTTATCAAAATTAAAAAATTTTCATTTTGTTTCTTCCCCTTCTTGGATTGAGGTGGAGGGCTTCAAAAATTTAATGTACCACGGAGCAAGCATACACGATTTGATTTCGAGTGTTTCTTTTTTGGAAATGTCAAAACCACAAGACGGGATGGTTGAATTGTTGAAGAAAAGAGACTTGATGCCAAAGTATGGTGGAAAAAATCCTTATGTTCCGGAAAGAAAAGATTATATGGTTGTGAAAGAAGTTCCTGACATTGTTTGGATTGGGGACATGCACCACAATGGTTACGCTAATTATCGTTGCACTACTGTAATCAATTCCGGCACTTGGGAGGCTCAAACAGATTTCCAACGAAAAATGGGGCACGCCCCAACGCCAGGAATTTTTACTACACTAAATTTGAAGGACCGTTCAATAACTGAACACAATTTTTTGCGGAGGGAGAATAAATGATTTCAAAAACCGATTCGCAAAGAGGTTCTCAAAATGAGCAAGGCAAAAAGAAAAGAGTTTCATGGGAACAACCAATTGTTAAGGAAAGTGTTTTCACAAAAAAAGAAGTTATTGTTCCGTGTAATGATTATTACAAAAATTATTTTGAAAAAATTCAGACAGAATGTTATGCACAATTAGCAGTTGCAAATAAAGCAAAATCGAAGGGCTTTGATATTTCTGAGAGAGTAGAAACCGTGCCCGCGGTTGATCTTGCTGACCGTGCTGAAACAATTATTGGGTTAAAGGGTTTAGCAAAAAGATACAGAGAAGTTTTTTTAGAAGTTGGGGATAGAAGAAAAGCTTATTTCCAAATCTTCAAAGAAATTCTTGACCAAAAATGGTGTGCAATCCCTGATTTATCTAAGCGAGTAGAGATGGGAGTAAAGGCTTGTTTGTTAATTGAAACCGAGGGAGTAGTAGTTGCTCCGCTTGATGGGGTGCCCAAAGTAGAAGTTGCATTGAATCCTGATGGGAGTAAGTATATTGATATTTATTTTGCGGGTCCGATTCGTGCAGCTGGTGGTTCTTCAACAGTTATTCCACTAATTCTTGGGGACATGGCTCGTGTTCACTTGGGCTTGGATAAATACAAACCAACTAATGATGAAATTGAACGCTATGTTGAAGAAATAAGTATTTACCAGAGCGAAATAATTTCTAGACAAAACGTTATGACTGACAAAGAAGTTCGATTAGTAGTAGAAAATTGTCCTGTTTGTGTTAATGGGGTTCCAACAGAAGAAATAGAAGTTTCTGTTCACAGAGACTTGCCCAGAGTTCCAAGTAATAGGATTCGCGGAGCAGTTTGTTTAATACTAACTGAAGGGGTTTCACTCAAAGCACTTTGGGTAATGGATACTGCGCGCAAGTACGGACTTGATTGGAGTTTTTTAGAACAAATCGTTAAGGTAGAAAAAAAACAATCAACAATAGAAATAAAACCCAATAAAAAAATTCTTGATGGTTTAGCGGCTGGGCGTCCAATTCTTGCTTATCCAAGCACGTGGGGAGGTTTTAGATTACGTTATGGGAGAGGGAGAAACACAGGAATAATGGCGAAAGCAATCAACCCTTCTTCAATGATTATGTTTGACGAATTTATTGCAGTTGGAACTCATGGAAAAATTGAGCGTCCTGGTAAAGCAACTCAATTTTTTCCTTGTAATAATATTGATGGTCCGATTGTTTTGTTGAAAGACGATAGTGTTGTTAGAGTTAATACTCAAGAACACGCAAAAGTAATCAAACCGTTTGTAAAAAAAATTCTTTTCATTGGCGATTTACTTTGCACTTATGGGGATTTTAGAAAAAGTGCTCACCCATTAATTCCTCCAGGTTATTGCGAAGAATGGTTTTCTTTAGAATTGAGCAAAAAGATTTTGGAAAAACAAATAAATGAAAAAAATCTGAAAAAAAAATTAATTGAAATTGGTTTTGAAGAGAAACTTGTTGAAAAATTATTGTTACTTGGAGAAAAGAATACAAACAATGAAAACGAGAAAGACTCTAAAACTAAAACTTCATTAATTTTTTCAAACGCTTTAAAAATAGTGAATAATTTAACTGAAAAAGAGGCTCTCGCACTTAGTAAAGTGCTTGACGTTTCTCTTCACCCAAAATATTTGCATTACTATAAAGGACTTTCACTTGAACAAACAAAGTTTTTGCGAGAAAAACTATTGGCTTCTGAAATAGTTTTTTCAGAGAACAAAGATTTTGTTGAAGTGCTTGGAAAAAAAGTTGTTACAAAGATATTATTGAATAATGAAAGTGAAGTAAAAGTTCTTTTACAAAAAATTGGTTTGCCTCACATAGTTAGCGGGGAAAAAATAGTTATTGAAGATTTTGCTCTTAGTTTTGCAGAAACCTTTGCACTTAATAAGGAAAAAAAATTGGACAAAAAAGACGGGGTGAAATTGGGGGAGCTAAAACCAACTACAATCAATTATTTGTCAAGCATTTCAGGATTGTCGATTCGGGACAAAGCCGGTTCTTTTATTGGTGGAAGAATGGGGCGCCCCGAGCAAGCAAAGCCAAGACAAATGAAAGGAAACCCCCACGTGTTATTTCCGATTGGTTTAGCTGGTGGAAATACAAGGAATATTTTGAAAGCAATTAGTGAGGAAGCAAATCCTAAGGGTAAAGTTAATACTGAAATTGCGCAATTTAAGTGTCCAAAGTGTAACACGATTTCGGTTTACCAACATTGTTCTGATTGTAATGTCCGAACAAAAAAATTATCTTATTGTACTCAATGCAATGTTCTAGTTGAGGGTTCACATTGTTATAAATGTGGGAACGAAACAAGGGAAGCAGGTTATCACGAAATTAATGTTCGCGAATTGTTTGATAATGCTAGAAAAAATTTGCGCATAACTTCAGAAGATACCGTAAAAGGAATTAAGGGATTAATTTCTGAAATGAAGGAAGTTGAGCCCTTGGAGAAAGGGTTGCTCCGCGCTCGCCACAATATTCATATTTTTCGTGACGCAACTTCTCGCTTCGAATTATTGAATGCGACAATTACTCACTTCAAACCAATCGAAATTGGGTTGAGTGTAGAAAAAGCGCGTGAACTGGGGTACTTGAAGGATGTGTATGGTAAGGAATTAGAGAACGAAGAACAAATGCTCGAAATTTATCCCCAAGACATTATTGTTAATGAAACTTGTGGAGATTGGATGGTTAATGTGAGCAAATTTATTGATGATTTGCTTGAACGTTTTTATAAAGTTGATAAATTTTATAATGCTGAAACAAAAGAAGATTTAATTGGAGTAATTGTTTTGGGTTTAGCACCCCACACTTCTGCAGGAGTAGCTGCTCGAGTAATTGGTTACTCTAAAGCGAGAGTTGGTTTTGGGCACCCATATTTTATTTGCGCAAAGAGGAGGAATTGCTTGCCTGCTGATGAGCAAGTTCTATTAGAAAAAAATGGGCAAGTTGTTTTAGAAAAAATCGGGGATTTGTTTGATGAAAAATATAAAGAATTTTCCCCATTAGAAAAATTTAATGCTTTTACAATTGATTCTAAAGGGAGTGTGAATAAACAAATAGTTTCTGGAGTAATGAGGCAAAAAGCCCCTAAAGAGATTCTTTATTTTAAAACAAAAACTGGGCGAAGAGTTAGAACAACGAAAGACCACAAGTTAATGATTCTTGAAGAAAAAAGTGGTTTAAAAAGAGTTGTTGAAAAAAAAGCTGATTTGTTAAAGAAAGGCGACTTGCTTTTATCACTTAATTCAAAAATAGATTTTGAAAAAAACAACTCAATTAATGTTTTTGATTATTACAAAACTCTTCCGCTGAATGAAAAGAAAAAACTCCGAGTGCATAACTCCACTATCAAGAAAAAAGTTTCTTTATACGGGTATAATGCTCTTGCAAAAAAAATTGGGTGGAGTTCAGGTAAAGCAATTCATGTCGCAATAAGTTTTGATGCAATTCCGTTTGATTTATTTGAGAAAATAATTGATGAGCTTCAATTAAGTTCCAAAGAACTAGTTTCTGAAAAATTATTTTGGATTTCTTATGCTAAACAAAAAAGTCGAATTCCTTGTGTTGTTCCTTTGAATAGGGATTTGGGAGAGTTGTTTGGATTGTATTTATCTGATGGTTATTCCAGAACAACTGACAATGGTTTAAGAAAAAAATATGTTTATCAAATAAATATTGTTTCTGACGAAAAAGAAATTACTTCAAAAATCACTTCAACAATTAAGAAAACATTTGAGCACAAAGTTACAATAGAAAAAAGAATAATCAAAAAAAAAGAAGGTGCTCTTGAAAAAAGAAAATATCTTGAATATATTACACTAAGTGGAAGAGTGTATTATGATTTTTTTACAAAGATTATTGCTCTTGGCACTAATGCAAAAAACAAAAAGCTTTCAGAAAAAATATTTAATTCTAATAAAGAATTTCTTGAAGGGCTTATTGCGGGTTACATTGTTGGTGATGGGTACATTGATAATAATTCGATAAAAATAACTTCAGTAAATAAGCAACTTTTGAATGGAATGGGGTTTGTGCTAAATCAACTTGGGGCTTTTCCTCATTTTGGTGAAGAACAACGAGAAATAAAAACTGGGCGGGTTAAGGAATTTTATTCAAAGAAAAACAAAAAAATATTTATCCATTCTTATTTTATTAGACTTTATTCTACCGATTTGAAGAATATCGGTTCTTTGTTATTTGGTAGAAAGAAAAACATTTTTAACAAAATATTTTCTTGGTTAAAAATAAGGGGCAAACGAACAAAAAAAATTGGTGCTTTTATTATTGATGAGATTGTTGAAGTAAATTTAGAAAAATTCTCCGGAGAATATGTTTATGATTTACTTGTTGAGGGAGAAAAGAATTTTATTGGGGGACTTGGTTGCTTGGCGCTTTATGATTGTGATGGTGACCAGGATTCAGTAATGCTTTTGATGGATGCTTTACTAAATTTTTCTCACAAATATTTGTCACACAAGAGTGGAGGACGAATGGACGCGCCCCTAGTATTTACTACAACAATTAATCCAATCGAAATTGATAATGAGGTTCACGAAATGGAAACTTGTTGGAATTATAATCTTGATTTTTATGAGAAGGCAACAAAAATTGTTGACCATTCAGCGGTTGATGTTGAGTATGTGAAAAAGCGTCTCGGAAAAGAAGAACAATACTATGGGCTTGGTTATACTCACGAAACAAGTTTCTTTGATGAGGGCCCCAAAATGTCTAAGTATGTTCAACTAAAAACAATGGATGAAAAAATCCAATTACAAAACGCTTTACAAAAAAGAATTGCTGCTGTTGACCCCAAAGATGCGCTTGAGAGGGTAATGGGTTCGCACTTCTTGCCAGACATTATTGGTAATGCGCGGGCATTCTCTCGACAAAACTTTAGATGCACTAATTGTAATGAAAAGTATCGGCGCATACCGTTGTCAGGGCATTGTTATAAGTGCGGAAAAGAAAATCTTGTACTAACAATTCATCAAGGTAGTGTAATAAAGTATTTGAAGATTGCACAAAACTTAGCAAAACAAGAAAGCCTATCACCTTATTTGATTCAACGCTTGGATATGGTTGAGAAAGAAATTAATTCAATCTTCGGGGATTCGCCCGACTTGGGAAAAGAAAAAGAATTATTAAAACAAAAAAGTTTGTTCGAGTTTGTTTAATTTATTTTTTGAATTAACTAATGTGCTAAAGTTATTCGTATCTTAGTGCTTCTATTGGACTCTTTTTTGATGCAGCAATTGCAGGCATGATTCCAGAAATTATTCCAATTACTGTTGATAAAACGATTGCAATTATTACTAATTGTGGACTAACCAGGGTTGAGCTTCCCCCTCGTACAATTGGTAAAGAAATTATTCCCAATGCGCTAAACCCTTGGGAAATAATTATTCCAATGATTACTCCAATTATTCCCCCAACTAATCCAAACAATCCAGACTCCATTACAAATATTACTAATATTTCTCGATTCGTTGAACCCAATGCTTTCAATATACCAATCTCTTTTGTTTTCTCGAGCACCGAAGTAAACATACTATTTGCTACTCCAATTGCTCCAACTACTAACGAAACGCCAGCAATTGCTCCCAAAAACAAAATTAGTGTTTCTGTCATTGAACTTACTTGGGCTTTTATGGCCTCCGAGGAGGTTATTGTAAAGTCTTGGTTTTTTTCAACAACTTTTCTTGCAATCAATAATGATTGAGTTAATTCATCAGTTACTTGTTCAATTAAATCAGTGCTAGAAACTTTTGCTTGGATTGAAGAAAAAACATTTCGATTAACATCAATAGTATTCCATGCGCTATCTTGAGTCATGTAAATAGTTGTGTCTCCCCCTCCACCAAAACTAGTTCCGGAAGTTGCAGCTAATATTCCAACTATTGTAAAAGGTTTGCCTTCAACAGTAATTTTTTTTCCAATTGTTAATGGTTGTTTGAATGAAGTTGTTGCAAGTCTATTTCCAATAACAATTGCAGTTGAATCGCTTGCAGTTAGTAATCTTCCAGAAGCGAGCGTAATTGTTGCAGTTTGGCTCCATGCATTAGGATCAACTCCTTGAATTGATGAACTAATTGTTTCATCAAGGTAAATCACATCCCCTCTACCAGAAACTATTCCATTAACAGCTAAAATATTTTGATTACTTTTAATTGTTAGAATATCTTTGTCAATAAGTTTTGGAGTTTTTGTGACAGTATTACTTCCTGTTCTTGTTTGTGTATCTCCTCCACCTGGGCCTCCGCCCCTAAAATCTCCTGCAAATCCTCCAGTAGCTCTACTCCCACCAGCAGTGATTGTGATTATGTCTGCTCCTAATCCGGATAGTTGGGCACTGATGCTTGCTTGTGCACCTTCTCCGATAGAGATAATTGATACTACTGCGGCAACCCCAATAATAATCCCTAATAGAGTTAGCCACGCCCTTAGTTTTCTGTGGATTATGTTGTTAAGGGACAACTTAAATGAGTCAATTATCTTCATCAAATCACACATTAATTTTGTTCAAATTCATTTCTTTGATTTTTTTGTAGTCTTAAATTTTTCTAATTTTTCCATCACTTCTTTCTTGAAAAATGTTTCAACTAGAATTGCAATTGAAATTATTGTCACTAATATAATCGCAATTAAATTTGAATTTAGCAAGAAAATCGTTCCAGCAAAGAGTGCAACAATTATTGCTGAACGTACTCCTACTTTTTTCCAATTAGTTTTTTTCTTAATTTTGTTGAAAACAATTCCTGCGCCAACTAGTATTATTAAAATAATCCAAGGAATGATTCCTAGCGAATTATTTTGTTGGGCTCTAAACCCAACTAGTTTACTGGCGTTAGTATCTGATGAACTTAATTGAATTGTTTTCATTACCTGTTGTCTTTCTCCAGTAGTATCAGTGTAATCAATTTCCAATACTACGCTTCTAGCTTGAGCAAAAGTGTTTTGATTTGGAGTTTCTCCAACAGGGTTAGTTCTACTTCCACGAGGATAATTATTGTCTTGACTTACTCCAATTGTTTGTATTTGGAAGTTAGCTATAGTATAATCACCTTTATTCAAATTACCCAAAATTATGGTACTACTACCCGTTACAATTACTCCAGGTTGGCTAGGAATTTTTGCCACAACCGCATCAGCATTATTTGAACCAATGTTTGCAATACTAAATGATGTTTGTCCTGATGTTAGTGTGTCTGCACTTACTTCAAAATCAGTTTCTCCACCAATTAATAGTCCTACTCTAGAACTCTGGGTTTTTGTTCCATTACTATCACTATAACTCAAAGAAATATCTAGTGGATAAATTCCAGTTGCTATGTTTGGGTCTGCTGCCACAGTGTAAGAAACACTTGCAGTTTCTCCAGGCATTATGTTTGAGATGTAACGTTTATTGTCCGAACCAAGAGGCAAAATTAAATTACTTGCTTCAGTCCATTCAAAAGAAAGGTTAGTTACTGGACTGCCACCAAAATTCTTGAATAAGAAGGTCAATTCTGTTTGGCTTGATGGATTAATTATTTTTGGAGTCAAAGCAACTTCAATATTTTTTTCCGATTTAGAAACAGGAACAATAATTGTTTGAGTTTCTTCAGCAACAAGTTCATTATTTATATCTTGAGGATAAAATCTTGAGTAGTTGAGTTTTAAGTTAATTGGATAATATCCTTGAAGAGTATCTTCTTTTACTCTAAACGTAAAAACAATTGTCTTTGTAGTTCCTGGATTGATTAACGTTTCTGTTTGTTGAACAATCATTCCTTCAAATTGGTTGCCCACGTCAAGCGTAGCATTAAGATCAGCTATTGAGTAATAGCTTCCTCTATTATGAATATCTACTGCAAGACTTACAACATTTCCTGAGTAAATTGTTGAAGGCAAAAAACTAGTGTTGCTAGTGCCAATTAAATAGTAATACTCGTTCAGACTATTGCTGGATGCTGAATTCACAAAACCCATTAAGGCTATTGCGAAAATTAAGCAAGCCAATATTTTTATTAAATTATTTTTTGAATTATTCATATCTTATTCCTCCGCTTGTTTTTTCCATCATACATAATTTTGCCGTCACGCATTTCAATTAGACGTTCTGCATAAGCAGCAATATCATGTTCGTGTGTAACAATAACTATTGTTTTTTTTTCTTTTTCGTGCAATTTAACAAACAAATTCATTATTTCTTTGCCAGTTGCAGTATCAAGGTTTCCTGTTGGTTCATCAGCGAGAATCATTGAGGGTTTGGAAGAAAGTGCTCGGGCAATTGCAACGCGTTGTCTTTCTCCACCAGAAAGTTGTGAAGGTAAGTGTTCCTTTCTGTGTTCTAATCCAACTAGTTTTATCAGTGTATCGACTTGTTTTTTTATTATCTCTTCACCAAATTCGTGTATTCTCATTGGCAAAGCAATATTTTCAAAAATATTTAATGTGGGGTAAAGATTGAATGTTTGAAAGACAAACCCAATTTCTTTTCCCCTCATTCTTGCCACTTGTGATTCAGTTAATTTTGTTAATTCTTTTTCTGTGAGAAAAACTTTTCCTTTGGTGGGTAAATCCAGTGCACCCATTATGTTTAGTATAGTTGATTTTCCCGAACCAGAAGCACCAATAACTGCAACAAATTCTCCTTCAGTTATTTTTAGGTTGATTCCCTTGACCGCAGGAACCTCAACAGAATCCATCTTGTAAATCTTCCAAATGTTTTCTAGTTCTAAAACAGTTTTTGTCATTTAATCAATCCTTTTTGTCTGAAACTCTTTTTTAATGCTACAAGCAAACTAATTTAAACAGGTTGCAACTACTATTAACACTGATTGTAACCAGTTGAAACACCTATTAAGGTGTAATGAAACGTGATGAAACATGAGATTTTTAGAGGGAATTCTTTCAAAATTTTATTTGGCAGGCACTAAAGAACCAATTGGCAATAAAAAATATAAACAAAAAAAACGCTACTTAGCAATAATGTTTTTGTGTTTTCTTTACGGGGGATTTTCAATAATTTTGTTTTTGTTACAACTTTATTCTGCTTATTGGGTGACTGATATTGCGGGAGTGGGTTTTTCAAATGATGGAAATTTTTTTGATACAAATAAATCTGTTGATTCTAACATTGATTTTAATCACTTAGCGCAACCCCGCCGTAGTTCTGATATTTTTCCACGAGTGCTTCGAGACCCCTTTGCAGTAATCCTTTCACCAATTTCGTTATCTTATTTTTTTAGTGGAATAATTGCTTTACTAGCGGGCATTGCAATCTGGAATTTGTCAAGAGAAAAAGAAATTTCTCATGTGAAACGAGAAATGGCTAATAACTTGTTATTGCCTGATGAGAAAAAAATAATTGATTCATTAAAGGAATCAAACTATGAATCAACTCAATCAAAACTTGTAAGAGAAACTGGGTTGAGTAAGGTTCAAGTGCACAGAACAATAAAAAGACTCGAAGCTAAGGGTGTGCTAGAGAAACACAATTACGGTTTGACTAACAAAATAATTTTGAAGAAAGAATTGTTCGAGTAAACCTTCAATTCGTCAATTCTTTTTCAATTCACTTTACTAAGTTTTTTTTAAATTTATTTTACCAATTTTTTTTAACTATTTTACCAGTTCTTTTTCAATTACTGTTTTGATTTTGTTTGCATCAAAACCCAATTTAATTAATCTTGTTTGTCCTTTGATTCCTTTTCCTGAGCTAGTAACAAAAATGAGTCCATACATTTCTAATTCGTTAATGTATTGTCTGAACCATCGGCTTGTAATTGGTCCCTTGCTTAGTCCTTTTACTAAATCCAAGTAACTCTCATAAATTTCTCCAGAATATAGTACTCCTTCTTCTATTTCTCCACTAACTTTTTGCAAACCCTTTCTTTTTAGAGTCAAATTAGCTATGCTGTATAATACTAGTTGTTCGTGTTCTGGTAAAGTAATTATCATTGATAAAATAATTTCTTCTTCTACAGTTGCTTTAGCTTGTTCGACTTGTTTTTCTCCAACGATTTTGTTTTGTTCAGCATCAGTAATTTCTCCCGCTCGTTGTAATAGCATTACTGCTGTTCTCGCGTCACCACTTTCTTTAGCAGCATAAGCAGAGGCAAGCATTATTGCGGACATTGTTATTGTACCTGGTTTGAATGCTAACTCGCATCTTTCTTTCAGAATTTCTTGGAGTTCTTGCGCATTGTAAGGAGAAAAAACCATTTCTTTTTCACAAAGTGAACTCTTTGTTCTTGGGTCGAGTTTGTCTTTGAATAAAAGATTGTTAGAAATTCCAATTATTGTAATAGAGCCTTTTCCTCCGAGCTCATCATTTCCTCTACTCAATGAATAAACCAAATCGTCAACATCTTTTACTTTATCAATTTCGTCTAGAACCAAAATGAGGTGTGCACTATTTTGCACAGCGTAATCCAATAGTTTTTCGTAAACAAAAGAAGCACTATATCCGAGGAAATCGTTTTCTGGGTAAAAAGCTTTAACGGCTTTCAAAAGCACTTTGTATTTTGATGGGTGATTCCTACAATTAATGTAAGTTGATTTGGCTTTCAATTTTCTTTTCTCAACAAAGTCAGCTAATTGTTCGAGTACGTGTCTTACTGTAGCAGTTTTTCCTGTCCCCGTTTTACCGTAAATAAAAAAATTGTTTGGTTTAGAGTTTTGTGCGAGTGAAGCTAGTCCTTGGGTAAGAGTATTGATTTGGTTCTCCCTAAAGGGCAAGTTTTCTGGAACATAGTGCGAAGAAATGATGTCTTTGTTCAAAAAAATGCTTTCTTTGAGTGCTTGTTTCTCGAAAATGTTTTGAGAATTAGGCGCTGGATTTACTAATTCAATGTTTTGTGAAGTAGGGTCATCTAACTCGGAATTCTCTTCATTATAGTCACTCAACTTAACCACACAAACACCCACAAAAAACAATTAGCTTGCTTCCACTAATTCACTTCCGGTACTATTGTGTTGTCAAAAGATTAATAACTGCGCTGTTCGAAAACTAAACCAATTCAAAATTGGTTGAAGAGAAGTCTTGTCAAAGTAAAGAGTTATTTTCTTCTACATAACATTTTTTTATTAATTTTTTTTTATTAATTTTTTTCCTCATTTTTACATAACCCAAAATTAATTGTTATTTTTCTCTTTTTTAGTGTTTTTTTCGAAGAAATCGGATTATTGCTTTTTAAATGTTTAGCTATTATATATGTTAAGAAAACTAGCAAAGCAATTGCTTCGCTTAGTAATTTTTTTAAGAAAACATGGGGTGTTGTAATGAGTATTTTCAAAAAAATTTTGGGAAAAGATGAAGGAGTTAATATGGATGAATTCCTCAACAGTTTGGATGAGGAACCAGAAGAGTCATACGCTAATGCTGATGCTTTTGTAAAACCAATGGACTTAATTGTTGATACTGATGCTGACGCAATAATCAATGAAGCAAAACAAGGAAATATTATTTTAGTAAATATTGCTGATGCTAGAAAAAAAATTCTTCTAAATTAAAAGAATTAGCGACAAAAATAAAACAAT
>CAYLWD010000007.1:0-18292 GCA_964387305.1 uncultured archaeon | reverse complement strand
ACTTTACTCTATCAGAATATTCTTCGAGTTCATTCAAAACAAATTTTAGTGTAACAGTTTTTCCAGTGCCGGGCTTACCATAAATAAAAATATTTGTTGGCTTTCTTCCAAGAGAAGCGGGTTTAAAGCAAAACATTAAGTCGGATAATTCCTTATCACGAAAAGGTAATCGCTCTGGAACAAACTCGGGGTAAAGAAAGCGTTCGTCCTTGAAAATTGAATTAACTATTAGAGTCATACTAAAACTAAAGAGGCAAAGGATTTTAATTCTGAAGCAAACATCGACAACAATTATAGTTCGAACTCAAACAAAGCAACCGGTTTTCTCAAACCGAATGTTCCGAGAACCTCTTTTTTTACTTCCCCAACAAAACCTTTTTTTCCGTTCACAATTATTTCGGCAGAATTTTCTCCAAGGAATTCGAAAGATTTTTTCCTAACTTTCAAATCAGCACCCAAATATTTGCAAAGAGAAACCAAAACAGATTTTATTGAAGTGAAATTAACGTCAGTAGAAGAGAGAACAACACTAACCTGAATTGATTCATGAGTCCCATTATCCTTTTTATCATCAAGCGAAAGGCAAGTCCCTATCTCGAAAATGTTTTGAGGAAATTCTTGGGATTTGTTCTTCGAAAGGAAAGCGAGTAATTGGGGAGAGAGACGCTTGCGCAAAATTTCATAATTAACTGAAACGGGATTAGCAATTTCAACAAAAGAATCTTTCAACAACATATTTTCTTGTTGAATAATTTTTGAAGACAAATTATATGTTTGAATTTCTTGTAACCCTAAACCAACACAACCATCTCGAACAAAATCAATTAACGCTACTTGACTTTGTTCAGAACCAACTACAGACATTTCCATATGCAGAGGCTTAATGTTGTTGTAACCAAAAGAAATCAACAAATCTTCAATAACATCAACCGGGTGCATTATATCTGTTCGGTAAGATGGGTACTCAACAATAATTTTTGAACCAGAAAATGTTGTATTATAACGCGCACGTTCAAGCAAATCTTTTATTTTAGAATCAGAAAGCACTAAACCAGTTTTTTGAAGTACTATATTTTTATCAAAACTCATTTTCATTTTCTCAAAGCGAGGAGTATTGAGTGTAGTTGAAGGATAAGCACTTCCTTTCGGGAAATTGATTTTACAAGAAAATATTTTTGCTCCGCGGTCAGCGAGAGCCATACACATTATTTCTAGTGCAGTTTCTACTGTGCGCAAATTAAAACCAGTAACTTCAATAAAAAGATTCTTTGTTTTCTCAGTAACCTTACCTGTTTTTGCTGAATTAATTATTGGGGGCATTGATGCTACTGTTCCGGCAGAGTCGATTACAATTGGATAACAATCTACACTCTCGAGTAAGTGTTTGTAGGCTTTTCCTTTCTCGTGTTGAGAAAGAATTTCTTTTGGACGCATTGGAACTTTCCATTCTAGTGGAATAAATTCTATTTCTTTATCTTTGAAACCCTTGTAGTACACAGGAGGTTTCATTATATCAAAATCATACAAACCAATTCCGGTTTCTCTTCTTTTCCTACCATAACTTTCACCAACTTTTTCTTGGAGTTGAATTAATTGAATCAAAAAGTCTTCAGTAATTTTTACGTTCCTTATAACTGCACACGCAATTAGTGGACGAACCTTCTCAAGGTTCTTGTCAATAAATACTTCTACTCCAGAAGACTCAACTTTGTATTCCTTTATTCCACATTCTTTTCCACTATGCGCTTTTAATTCGCGAGCAATTCCTTCTGCACTCCACAAATCAGGGCGATTAGTTTCTTTACAATCAATTTTTAGAACATCACCTTCTAACGAATCAATTTCTCCTTTAATGTATTCTAATTCTTCTTCAAGTTTTTCTTTAGAAAACTTTTGCCCGACAAGGGACTGCAAATCTTTTAATGAAACTTCAATATTTGGCATAAAATCAACTCATAAAAAATATAATCTAACTTCATTACAAAAAATTATAACAATACTCCTGTTGCTGAACGCAAGTAACTCAAATCTTCTGGGAACAAATACCTAATATCTTTGATTCCTAGTTTGAACATTGCTAACCTATCAATTCCTATTCCCCAAGCAATTGCTTGTCCCTTGATTCCTAAATTGTCAAGCATCTCTGGGCGAAACATCCCTGCACCAGCAAATTCAATCCAACCAAGTTCAGGGTGCTTTGCACTTAACTGAACACTCGGCTCGGTAAATGGATAATAATCTGGAAAGAATTTTACTTTCTCTGCACCCGCAAATTCTATTGCAAATTCTTTTAACATTCCAAGCAAGTGTCCAAAATTCAGATTCTCGCCAACAACAAAACCCTCTAGTTGGTTGAACTCAATTAAGTGAGTAGCATCAAGAACATCAGGACGAAAACAACGAGCAATTGCAAAATATTTTCCAGGAGATTTTACGCCAGTAACTAATTGTCTCGCACTGTGTGCAGTACCATGAGCAGAGGGCATTAATTTTTTTGCAATATTCTCGTCCCAAGAATAGCGCCAACCAGTACTGCCTGATTTTCCTCCATTCTCATGCGCTGCTTTAATGGAATCAACAATTTTTTTGTTAGGAAGTTTACCAAAAGTTGGTTGCTTTAATTGGTAAGTATCAGTCCATGTACGTGCAGAATGATTTTGTGGTTGGTAAAGCACATCAAAATTATAAAACTCTGGAACAATCAAAGAGGTTTCCATTTCTTGGAAACCGAGAGCAACTAATTTTCTTCTAATTTGAGAAAGGAATTGAACGTAAGGCGCACGTTTTCCCATAAATATTTCTGGAACTGGTGCTTCAACATCAAAAGTTCTTTCAAGATGCTTATTTGAAATTAATTTTTTTGCTTCCTCACCAAGTTTTGTAATTGAAACAAACCGCTCAACAGAAAGTTTTTTTTCAATTAATCCTCGGCGCATTAAATCCAAAAGTAAAGCTGTATTCTTAATCTTTTTTCCATCAGCTACATCTTGAAGCAAATTTTTTTCTTCAAAAGTTTCTTGTTCTTTTGCTACGCCTGTTTCTTCTATTGAACCTTGGGAAACAACAATGAATGCTTTGCGTTTATTTATTCCGAGCGCAGCAGTAAATTCTGGTTGAGAAAGTTTTGATTCGCGCATTAATTCATTAAACGAAGCTTTGCCACCCAACCTAGTTAGTGCTTCTAAAAAAATGTTTTCGGGCAAACCCTCACGCAAAGCTTTTGTTCCATTTTGAGTAAGTGAAAGAACTTCAGCAGAATTTTCTTCGAGGTTTGCAAAACCCTTTTCAGAGAGCCAAGCACCCGCCCTTCTAATAGAATCAATATTAACATCACTCTCAAAGGCAATTTCTTCAAAAGTTTTTTTGGTATTAGATAAAAATAAAAGAGTTGAGCGTTCAATTGGGCTTAGTTCCTTGACTCTTCCAATAAGCACATTTTCTTTAGAATTCTTTCCTATTTTGGATTTTACCGAATTCATGGATTCTTGTTTAGTCATAAAAAACCTTACCAAAAGAGAGTCCAAAAGCAATAAAAACGCAACTCCCAAACAAAAAAAAGAACTTTTCAAAATTTGAGCAAAAACCAAAAAAAACCAAACACGTTTAAATAAATCGCAACAATATTTCACTATGAGCGAATTAGGAAAAACAACAGATGACTGGTTCAAAAAAGTAGAGGCATACGTTGGCTCAAGAATCAATGCCTTTGCAGCATTTATGTTTTTATTAATTGGAATTGGTGCACTTAGTGCCATAATTATTTCAAAAAAATGGCCGGACCACGTGTACCTTGCAGTACTAGGTCCAATAATTGCAGGAATAATTGCTTACGAGAACAGATTATTCGCAATAATTATTGTCATAATTGCATTAATTCTAATATTGATTTAATTAAATTTTAAACAAACTAAAAGACAATCGTCGAATTCTTGTGAAGGTTTAAAAGAGAAAAGAAATCGAGGCTCTTTATGAAAAGAGCATTATTCACTTCCAACCGTGGATTATTTGCATTCAGCATTGGAATGATTCTACTAATAATAATGGTAAACTTTGTTTTAATTGAAAAAAGCTTTTCAGAAAAAATAAACGAAACAAAAAATATCCTAATTGATGGGGAAAATGCTTCAAAAGAAAGAACCTTACTTGAAAATAATTTTGATAGAGTAATAGAAGAAAAACTTTTAGAACAAATAAAATTAAAAAATTACAATAATGGGTTAGCAAAAAAAATAATTAGTAAAGAAATAGAAGAAAAGTTTCCTGAAATAGAACAAACAAGTATTTTTGATGCTGAATTAAATGAAGATGAACAAGATGCAGAATCTAAAAAAAATAAAATAAAAATTGATTCTGATTTTCTTGAAGAAACAAGCGAAGTAATCCTTATTGAAACTGATGAAGGAACCTATGCAGAATATACTTTCACTTCAACAAAAATGAAAGACAAAATTATGCAAAAACGGTTCGGAAAAAAATCAATAATTCTATTTAAAGTTCCAATTGGTTATTCAGTAAAAAAGTTTTTTCCATTAAACCTAATTGAATTGGAGTTGATTAAATAAATTCTTTTGGAACTACTCAGTTAGAAGCTTTGCTTGCATTAATGGGGTTACTCTTTGCATTTGGAATAATTTTAACACAACTCTCAATTGAGAAAAAAAGTTTTGATTTATTAGAGAATTCTATTAAAGCAAAAAGCAACGCACTAGAATGTTCAACACTTATTGATTCACAATATAGTAATTCTGCTGAAAGAATTGCTGGAGAACTAAATTGTATTGCAAAAAAAAGTAATTCAATAATTTCAAGGGAAGGGGCAGAAAGCAAAGAAATTAATGTACTTGGAAAAGTGAGTAATGATTTTGGGTTGAGGGTAAAAGTCGCGAAGCACTACTTGGAGAATTAATGATGACTAAGACTTATCAAAAAGGAATAATATTCTCAACGGATGCGATGCTTGCGTTCAGCATTACATTACTAATGATTTTGGGGTTCGCAATTGCACTCGGAAATTATTCTGAAAGAATGAGTGAAAAGAGTGAAAGCTTTTTTCTTGAAGAAAAAACATTTATGGTAGCTGATTCTTTTGTAAAAAACTATAATTCAGAAAATACTATGCTTGGAGCATGTATTGTAGATTATGAAAAAAAAAGAGTTAAGAGCAATTGGATTGATTCAACAAATTTTGAGGAAATAAAACAAGTTGATATTAATGGTTTTTTTGTAAAAGAAATTGTTGCGAAAAGCAACATAACTGAAAAAACTCCAAGCGAAAAACACATTTTCTTGGACAATTTTGAAGGGAAAAATTGTTTGAAAGTAGAAAGATTTGTTCTAATTGACGGAGAAAAAGCGATTATTCAAATAGAAGGGTGTTTGAAGTGAAAAAAATAAATAATAAAGGATATGTTTTTGCTTTTGAAGCGATTATTACTTTAATGCTCTTTTGTTTAGCAATTAGTTTCCTTACCCAAACAAGAGCAGAAACCACAATTGATTTACTTGTTCTCCAAAAAGAAAACGATTTGCTAAAAGTTTGGAGTTATGACTTACCAAGTGAAGGAGAACTGCTTGTGGATACGCAAAAAGTGTTGGGAGAAAAATTCTTTTTGAAAATAAACGAAAAAATATTGAAAAATAATTCTGAAGGAAAAAATTGTATTGCAAGTAGTGGAAAAATATTGAACAAAACACTAAATTATGAAAATATTGAAATAAAAGTTTGTTTTGATTAAGTAAAACAACTAAGTGAGTGCTGAAAAAACATTTATTTTTACTAAATCATTTTCTTTACTTAATTCAACAAAAAACTTTCCTGAAAAATTCTTATCCTTGAAAACAAAATCGTTTGGCAAGATGGCTTCAAAAATTTTTGATTCAGTAGAAATAATTATTTTATTCCCACTTGCATTAATATTGATTTCTTTTATTGAATTGTATTCCAAAGTTTTTTTCGAACCATTCCCTAGGAAAGAAAGCATTGTAGATTGTGCTTGAATATCATCTGCAATTTGTTTTGCTGTAATTGAATCACTAGCACTAAGAAAACTTTGGGAAGCTTGAGTAATTGAAGGCAAAATAATTGCGAGTGCTGCAAAAAAACCAAGCATTACTAGCAAGTAATCAATTGAGGCTTGGGCTTTTTTACTCTTAAAAAGCGTAATGCTCTGCAAGCATTTTCCTTGCCTCATATTTCATCAATCTTTTTGAAAACACTATCAGCAGTTTCTTCTAATTTCTTTGAACCCTCTTTACTAGTTTCCTGTAATTGGCTAACTAGCACAAGAACAACAGCAACCACTGCTGCAAGAACAATTATTAGTTCAACAGAAACTTGTGCACGTTCCTCAAAAAATATTTTTGAACCCATAAAAAAGTGCTAGTTGAGCCATTTAAAAAACTAATGCAGAATTCGTTAATTGACGTTTGAAATTGAATATACAAAATAAATGAATTTGCCAAAGTGAAAGCAATAAGTAGTTTTTTTAATACTGTTGGAAGGGAAATTGTTTGTTAATAGTTAAATAAAACTGGTTGTGTTTGAATGAATAAAAAAGAAAAACTTGATTTGATTCTGTCTTGGTTATTGTTAAGCATTGCATTTTACATTGCGTTTAGAATTAATCCTATAATTTGTTTTCTAGCAGTAGGAACAGGGTTTGTTTTCCACGAATTAGCACACAGACAAGCCGCAAGGAAATTTGGTTTTCATTCAGAATACAGAGCGTGGTACCCGTCAATTGTTTTTTCTCTTATACTTGCTGCATTAACTGGCTTTGTTTTTGCCGCACCCGGAGCAACCTATTTTTTTGCTAACAATGTTTCGAGAAAACAAAACGGAATAATTTCAATTGCTGGCCCGGTAGTAAATTTGGTAATAGGAATATTCTTTTTGATGCTATTAGCTTTCTTTGCAACAAGTGGGATTAGTTTTTTTGGTTTCAGAGGATTCCTTGACATTGTTTTTGCTGTAGCACAAATTAATTTCTTTTTTGCATTCTTTAATATGCTACCTATTTTGATGCTTGATGGTTCAAAAGTTTTTGCATGGGACAAAAGACTTTGGGCAATTGTTTTTGTTGCATCAGGGGCACTAGTATTCTTTTCACTTCAAATATTGAGTTTATTTGGAATAAGGGTTTTCTAAATTATCCAACATAACTTGGTCTAAAATCTAGAGCAATTTCTTCAAACTTATCATAAGCATTTTCGGTTTCTTCATCAATAGTTGGTTTTAGTTTCTTCAAAACTTTTTCGAAGTGCTCCATCTTTATTTTTGCTGGCTTTAATTTATTTTCTTGTAAAACAATAAGTGCAGCTTCTCGAACTAAACCTTCAATTGATGCTCCAGAAAAGCCTTTAGTTTTTTTTGCCAATTCTTTTATTGAAATTGTTTTATCAATATTAACATTCTTCAAATGAACTTTGAAAATTGCTTCCCTTGATTTCTCATCAGGAGCAGGAATTCTAATTAATTTATCAATTCTACCTGGACGAATAATTGCTTGGTCAATTAAATCGGGGCGATTAGTCGCTGCAATAAATACAACATCCTTCAAAGATTCTATTCCATCTAATTCAGTTAGTAATTGGTTAACCATTCCATCAATTGCACGAGAACCACCATCTTCTGAACCAGAACGACGAGAAGCAATTGCATCAAACTCGTCAAAAAAAACAATACATGGAGCAACTTGCCTAGCTTTCTTAAAAATTTTTCTAACTCCACGTTCACTATCCCCTAACCACCTACTCAAAAGTTCTGGGCCCTTAATTGAAATAAAATTCACTTCAGTTTCGGTAGCAACTGCTTTTGCTAACAAAGTCTTTCCAGTTCCAGGAGGCCCATACAAAAGAATTCCTCGTGGTGGGCGAATCCCCATTTCTTTGAAAATCTTAGGGTGTTTCAATGGCCATTCAATTGCTTGTAATAATTCTTGTTTAATTTCATCCATTGCACCAACATCAGTCCAATTAACATTAGGAATCTCAACAGCAACTTCGCGCAAAGCAGATGGTTGAACATCTTTTAGTGCTTCAATAAAATCACCTTTAGTAATCTTTAGTTTTTCTAGAACCTCAGGAGGAATTGTTTCATCAAGTGCACTAAATTTTTGTAATTCAGGCAAGTATCTTCTCAAAGCTTTCATCGCAGCTTCTTTTCCAAGTGCTTGCAAATCAGCTCCAACAAAACCGTGAGTAATTCCTGCAATAAAATTTAAATTAACCTCATCCAACAAAGGCATTCCCCTTGTGTGAATAGTTAAAATCTCTTCTCTTTCTTCTCTACTCGGAACACCAAACTCTATTTCCCTATCAAATCTTCCTGGTCGGCGTAGTGCTTCATCAATAGCATTAATTCTATTAGTTGCAGCCATTATAATTACTTGTCCGCGTGCCTCAAGCCCATCCATTAGTGAAAGAAGTTGAGCAACCACTCTTCGTTCAACCTCACTAGAAACTTCATCACGCTTTGGTGCAATCGCATCAATTTCGTCAATAAAAATAATTGAAGGAGCATTCTCGTGTGCTTGTTTAAAAATATTTCTTACTCTTTCCTCAGCTTCTCCAACAAATTTACCCATTATTTCAGGAGCAGAAATTGAAATGAAATGAACTTGTGCCTCATTAGCAACTGCTTTAGCAAGCATTGTTTTTCCTGTACCTGGTGGCCCAAATAAAAGAACTCCTTTTGGTGGAACAATTCCTAATTTTTGAAATAATTCAGGATGTTTCATCGGCAATTCAACTAATTCACGAACTTTTTTTACTTGTTCTTTTAAACCACCAATATCCTCGTAAGCAACTTTAGGAACATTTGCTAAAGAATCTTTTACGGGTTTGTCCTTCAAAGTGAATTCAGTAACATCAACAACTTTTATTATTCCCCTGGGTTGAGTATCAACTACTCTGTACTTAAAACCCGAACCAAAAACAGATACCCAAACATTATCGCCAACTGTTAAAGGCATTCCAAGGAAATTCTTTTTCAAAATTTTTTCGTAACCAGAAGCAATTATTCTAACGTCTTCAATAGGGGCAAGAACAACTTTCTTTGCATCCTTTGGTTGAGCCTTCCTAACTTTCACCATATCATTGAGACTTATTCCTGCATTGTGTCGGATAAAAGAATCCATTCGAATTATTTTTTTCCCTTCATCTTGTTGCTTTGCTGGCCAAACAATTGCAGCGGTTTTTTTTACTCCCTCAATTTCAACTACTTCGCCAGAAGTTATTCCGAGCGAATCTTTAGCATCCTTATCGAGAGTAACAATATTTCTGCCCACGTGCGTTGGATCAGGATCAAGCACTTGTAAAATAATGTGTTCAACAATTTTGCGCTCCGAAGAGGAAACTGCTGTTGGGCTTGAGTTTGGAACCATTCTAATTGAATTGAAACAAAAAAAGAATTAAAAAGGTAAGCAAGAGGTTTGGAAAATAAATAAGGCAATTATAACCCTAATTTGTCAGTTGGTAAAACAGAAACAAAATCATCAATTTTAAAAGCCAATCCTTTTTTTGAAAAAATTTCTTTCAATTTTTTTGCACACTCTTCTTTTGTTAGAGTCCCTTGATTTATTTCAACAAAAAAAGAGCAATGTTTTTTTACTGCAACTAGGGGACCAGACATTAAACAATTATCTTTCTTATAGAAGCCAATTGCACAACTCAAAATAGTTTTTTTGAACCATTCCCTTTCCCCATAAATCATAAAAGCTCCTGAACCAAGCGATTCCCCAGTAGGTGCTTTTTTTGAAACCTGTTCGGGCTTTACAGAATAAACATCTGCTTGGGTTCTGCCTTCTTGCCAAGCTTTAGAAAAAGTTCCAGCAAATTGAGCAACTTCTTTTTTTGATTGTAAAGGAATTTCTTTTTTATCAGTTTTCAAAACACAATGAGGCGCACCAAAAACCTCTGCGTGAAAGTACAAATCCTCTGGAAGCATTCTTTTTTTTACAATTTCTTCATTACTTTGAGCATCTTTTCCACCAATTACTAAGAAATTATCGCTAGTATAGAACCATCTGTAACGAGAAAACCATTTTTTGTTTTGCTTAATTGTTTTTAGTAAAGATTCTTTATTTTCAAAAGCTTTTTTTTCTGATTCAGCACGCTTCTTTTTTTCAAATTCAATCGCTTTAGTAAAACCATCAATTTTTTTTCTTGCACTCTTTGATGCTTCAAAATAATTTACTGCATTTTCTCTTGGTGATTTAGTATAATCAATTTCAATAATAAATTCTTTTTCTAATTGACTCATCACAACCACTAATAAAAAGTCCAACCCTTATTCAACTGCAACTTCTTTTCTCAAAATTTCAATCATTGAATTTGTTCTAGAACCGCGCTTGAAGGTTGGTTCGGTTTGATAAAATACTTGCCTATCTTTTACTAAATCATAGTAATTCGGAATCTTCTTAACATAATGTTCTTGTAAATTTTTGTGATAAGATTCCATGTCCTTATAAAATTGGAAACTTGCAACATTAAAATTCCCCGAACCCATTATTGATTGAAGCATATAAACATGGGGGTCTTGTTGAACAACCTCAACATATTTGGTTACTAATTCTTGTTTAGAAAAATCTAATTGGAGTAATTCAATAACTTCTATTTTATAATCGAGTTTCCAGAAAGAAAGTTTTGGCCCATAGCCAGAAATAATTCCCTCTTTTTGCAAAAAATCAATTGAACTTTTAATAGTAGCTAGGTGATATTTTGTTTTAGATTTTATCCTACGCAAGTTTGGTTGAACAACCCCTTTGTCGAGTAAAACCTTCAAAATATTTAACCTAATTTCGTCATTAACCCTCATCTTCTGCACAAAATCACCAATTTAACCAAAAAGTTAACTATGTATTGTTAACAAAAAACAACTCTTTAATGTATATTTTATTACACCATAGAGCATTTAAATGTATATTATGATGCATTTTCAACTAGTTAGTTGTTATTAATAAAAAAGAACGTACTGATAGTATAATGGGTTAAAATTATAGGAGGGGATGGTGTTAAGAGAGTTTGACGCGAAAATAATTGGTAGGAAAATTAGGATTGCAAGGTAGGCTCACCAGGCTTGCTAGTATCTAATTCTAGAAAATTACCTTGCAGTTCTAATGAAAAATATAAATCTAATTTTTAAGTTTTGAAGCAGATTTTTTTGAGGGAACCTTAGGTTTAGTTGTTTTAGATTCAACCCTAGCTTTACCCACATTTTCTTTTTTTGCCACAACAATTTTTTCATCAGAATTTTTTTTCTCAACAACAATTTCTTTTTTTTCAGTAGACTCTTTTTTCTTTCCCCAATTAGCTTTGGTTTTGCAAGTCATGGTTAAACACATTTTATAAGAAAACCGTCCTTTCTTTACAGAAATTATTGGAGCATTACATTCAGGACAAATTTCTGTTGTTGGAGTAATGACTCCATTTTGGGGCAAAGGAAAAGAATTCACGCAAGCAGGATAATTACTGCACCCAGCAAACCTTTTACCTGTTTTACCAGTGCGCATAATTATTGAACCCGTTCCGCACTTAGAACAAGTTGCTAAAACAGAATCACTTTTTAATGCAGCACGCAAATCAGCACCAACCGAATCTTTTTCTTTAAACAAAACCTCCATTATTTCGTGCAAATCTTTTTTAGAATCATCAACAACTTCTTGTTGAGGTTTTTTTCCAGCAGCAATTTCGTCCATTTCTTTTTCCAAATCAGAAGTCATTTCTGGTTTAGTTACTTGATTACTGTGCTTATCAAGCGCATCAATAATCGCAAAAGCAACTTTACTAGGTTCAATACTCTTAATACCTTCAATATATTTTCTTGAATAAAGTTTTTGAATAATTTCAGGACGAGTAGATTTTGTACCCAAATTGTGGTCCTCCATTAATTTAATTAAAGAACCTTGACTATAACGCCCTGGGGGCTGAGTTTCTTTTGAAAACAAATCTAACTTCAAAACTATTATTTCGTCAGCCACTTTCAATAAAGGTAATACTCTTTCCTCTAATTTACTATAAGGATAAAACTCTTTCCAACCAGCAACAAGAATTGTTTGCCCAGTAGCAACATAAGGTTCGCCCTCAGCATCAAGCAAAGCAGAAACATTTTCTGTTTTAGCATCATCAGCAAGGGTTGCTAAAAATCTTCTAACAATTAACTCATAAATTTTCCATTCCTCAATAGGAAGAGCCTCTTTTTGTACAGCACTAACTGGATGAATTGGAGGATGATCCTTGGTTTCTTTTCCTTTAGATGGAACAAGTTCTTTCCTCGAAAGAATCTTCATTACATCATCTTGCAAGGCTTTAACCGAAGCCAATTTATTCAAAATTTGTTTTAAATCCAAATTAGGTGGATAAGTAGAATTATCTGTCCTAGGATAAGAAATAAATCCGCGCTGATAGAGGGATTCAGCAACACGCATTGCACGCCCAGCAGAAGCCCCCATTGCAGTTGCAGCACGCAAAAATTCTGTGGTGTTAAAAGGAACGGGTTTCTTAATTATTTTTACTTTCTTACTAACTTGTTTTACAATTGCATTCTTTGGATTCTTTGCAAAAATTTCTTTTGCCTTAACTTCATCCCAAATTTTTCCGCCCTTATGCATTGCTGTAAATTTTTGTGAATCCTTTTCACAATTAGCAACAACTTCCCAATATTTCTTTGAGACAAAATTTAGTCTCTCTTTTTCCCTATTAACAATAAGTGCAAGCGTAGGAGTCTGTACACGCCCAACGCTCAAAAACTCGTGTCCAAGCCTACCACTTATAAGTGAAAGAAACCTAGTAAGAACAGCCCCCCAAATTAAATCAACTTCACGACGAGCATTAGCGGAGTGAGCTAAATTATAATCAAACTTTTCTAGTTCAGAAAAAGATTTTTCAATATCCTCTTTTATTATTGCAGAAAATAATGCCCGCTTTACAATAATTTTTTTGTTGGTTTGTTGAGCAAAATTAACTGCCTCCAAGCCAATTGATTCCCCCTCACGGTCGGCATCGGTTGCAATAATTATTTCATCAGCAAGCGGAGAAGAATCACGGAGCGCATCAATAATTACTTTCTCATTTTCAGTATAAAGAATTGGAGCATCAATTAATTCTCTTACATCAATACCGAGCCAACGAGAAAAGGATTTTGGATAATCTACGTCACTAATATGTCCGCGCAAAGGAATTAATCTTATTTCTTCCCCGTGCCAATTGAACTCAAAAACCCTCGCACCTGCAATGCTTTTTTGCTTAACTTCCCCATCAGCAAGCAACTCAGCAATTCTTTCACCAGCAATAGCTTTCTCGGAAATAATTAGCTTCATAGTAAAGGGAGTAAATAATTAGGATTAAAAAAGGAAAGCATTGGAACGACAAAAGACGAAATTCAAAAAATCAAAAAAACGATTTGATTTTTTTGTTAAAAAAAATTAGTTTTTATTTTTAAAAAACTATATTTTGTTTTGCAGTGGCATGCTGGGCAATGATTTGGTTTTCTTTAAATCAGAAAGAACAACCATTGTTTTAACATCCAAAATTCCATCAATCAAACCTAACTGGTTAATTGATTTTTCAGCATTATCCAAACTAGGAACAATTATTTTTGCAACCAGATTATATTCTCCAAGAACTTGGTACAATTCAATAACAAAATCCATTCCAATAAGTTTTTTTACAATGTCCCTGTTTTTTGCAACCTCAGTCCTTATTTGAACAAAAATAGGGTTCTCATAACCCAGGGACTTGTAATTCAAGTCAACAGTAATATTAGTAATTATGCCCTTACGTTTCAAAGATTCTACTCTTTTTTTTATTGCAACATCAGTAAGATTAGTTTCACGAGCAATAGCTGAAAAAGAAGCGCGTCCGTCCTGTAAAAGCGCTTGCAAAATAATTTGATCAATTTTATCCAATTGCCCCATAAAACTCACACAACTCTAAACCAATAGACTACAACAAGATATAAATACTTTCCTTGAGCCCAACAACAAACCCTTGAACTAATAAATATACAAGAGTTCAAAAAAAGGCTAAAAATCAATTAGTCTAAAAGCTATTTAACATTATGCAAACATAAAATTACTGTTTTAAAATAATGTAAAACCAAAAAGGGATTAAAATGGAAATACTTGACTCTAGAATTCAACGAATTGCAAAAGAAATACAAGAGTGTGGCGCAACTGAATGGACAGTGGCAAAAATAATTAAAACACTGTCAGAAGATGAAACACTTGGAGAAAAAAAACTTAGAGAAAAAGCGTTAGAACAATTAAAAATTCTTGATGAAGAAGCAGCATTTGTTTACGAAAAATTTTCTAAAATGAAGGTTTATACTTCGAACGAAAAGATAGTTAATTTCAACAGGGGAAATATTGTTGAATCACTGCTAAAAGAAACCGCAGTACCAAAAAGTGTTGCAGAAAAAATAACTGAAGAAGTTGAAAACCAAATCAAGGATTCAAAAGTAGAAATAATTACCCCCTCACTAATAAGAGAATTGGTTAATGCAAAATTAATTGTTTACGGTTTTGAAAACGTTAGGAATGATTACACAAGAGTTGGAAGCCCAATTTTTGATGTTAAAAAAATTATTCAAAAAAAACCATTAAAAGGAGAAGAAGCACGCGAATACCACTTAATTTCGATTATTCCAAAAACCTCTAAAAAAATGCATTACAATTCAACAATATTTATTGAAGATATCGAAGGGTTTTCAAGCAGGGCCTTTGCTTACTCAACAATTGCTGAAAAAAAAGAAACTATAGAAAAAACAATTGCTGAATCTTTTGCAAAAGCAGAACGTAGTGAAGAATTTTTTACAACAAAACCAAGTATTTATGGATTAACATTTGCGTGCGCTGAATTTGTTGGAAGCGAACAAAAAGCAAAAAAATGTGCAGAAATAATAAAAGCTTTCAGTTCAGTTCAAAAAGAAAAATCAGTTATTTCACTAGAATTATACTCGCCAAAATCATTGAAAAACATGGCTGGAAAAAAAATTAATGCATCAAAAATTTCTAATCATTTAATTAGTGAAAAAAATAGCGTTATTTGCGTCGATTCAGAATATTGTTTAAAATTAATTAACTCTGCTGGAAAAAATTTTGAAATAATAAATTGTTCCCATGATGAAGAACACCCCTTAGCAAACGGATTGTTTTCCCCCACAAGAGGAATCTCATTATTCATTAATTTGAATTTAGAAAAACTAGTTCAACAAAAAGATGAAGAAAAATTCTTCAAAAAACTAGAAGAAGCGTGCACAGAAATAAACTTACTTGCAGAGTTAAAGAAAAAGTTGTTAGAAGAAAGAGAATATTTAAAAGAATTTAATGTTAGTGAATTCAAAAATGGACTCGGAGTAACTAATTTTTCTGGGGTGGCAAAAAAAATTGGGGCAGAAAAACCCTCAGAATTTATGAGTAAATTGCAAAAAGAATTGACAAAAAATCTTGAAGGATTTTTATTTTTCCCTTTATTTGGAGAAAAAGCAAAAAAAAGATTTAGTGAAGAAGTTTCTTACACTGTAGAATCCCAAGACGTGATGCCTTTAGAAGAATGCCTTGAGAAAAAGAAATGTTGTTTTTCTAGTTATGCTACTAACCAAAAAGAACTAAGTGAATTGATTAATGGAAAAGTAAAAAAAATTAATTTTGTTGGAAAAAAATAGTTAACTAGCAAATTGATTAAAATTTAATAATTGCCCCTTTTTTTAATTACAATTTTCCTCTAGGATTTTTTTGTCTTAACCTAAAAGCATCAATTTTTGCTTTAACTTTATGCCTCACTTTTGAATGGTGGATAGCTGGATTTTTTATCAAATCAAAGCGCATCATATAAGCAAAAGCTTTTGCTTCCTCGATAAAAGGAATCAAAAAAACCAATATTAGAATCAGTGAAACAAAATTAGCTAAAAAGAAACCGTAAAGTAATTGTTCTAAAAGAATTATTATAAACAAAATAACTGAAGCAAAAATTGTTATTAAAATACTTAGCCAGATTTTTTCTAAGAAAAAGTTCAATGCCACACCAAATGCTGAAAAAACATCTAACTCCTCAAGAACAATAACTTGAGGAACATACATTAAAGTTAGAGTTAAAATAAATGAAAACAAAATCGGGTAGATAATTGGAAGCGTAAAATAAGTTGCAATCAAAAAGAAAGCCAAGCTCACTAAAGTAATTATAAAATTGGATACAAAAACATTTACTGCTGCCCCCTTAAATATTTTTTCCCAATAATCATCAAAACTAGTTGTGTGCAAATCTCTTTTAATTGCATAGATTGTTAGAGAAACAAAAAAAGAATAAGCGTACAAAAAAATTAATCCTAAAATCAGCCCCACTATAGTAAATGTCGAGAATCGCAAATTTAAGAAAACAGTTCCTGAATTAAAAAAAAATTCCCCAAAATAAGTAAAAACAAAAATAAATACTAACAAAAGCAAATAACTTACCGCAACCTTAATATTGGATTTGTAATTCTCCCAAGTACTGTTCAAAACCAGTGAAAACATGAAAATATTAACTTAGTTAATGTTTAAAAAACTCATTATTGGGTTTTGGCAAAGGGTTCTTAGAAGTAATTGAAATAACTTTACCCTTAAAAAAGTTGGGTTCTGCACTAGTAATTTTTACTCGAACAAAAGAACCAAACCCTGTATCAACAATTATGGGCTTATAATTATCTGTGCGAGCAGTAAGCAGTTCGGAGTTTGTTGAAGAGCGTTCAGAAACTAAGGCACGAACGGTTTTCCCAACAAACTTTTGGTTTTCACGCAAAAATAATTTTTTACAAAAAGTTGTTAAACGTCGACTCTTGTCTTTTTTTATTTTCTCAGTTAGTTGAAAAGAAAACTTGGTTGCAATAGTACCGGGACGTTTACCAAAACGAGAAATATTTATTACTGAAGGCTTAATTTTTTTCAAAACCCTTAAAGTTGATTGAAAATCTTTTTCATTTTCCCCAGGAAAACCAACAATAATATCAGTGGCAACAGTAATATTTGGACACTGCTTGCGTGCGTATTCAACACAATTAATAAATTCTTTTACATTATAAAACCGATTCATTTTTTTTAGAATAGAATCAGAACCGGATTGTAGAGGCAAATGAAGAAACTTATACATCCGAGAATCATTAAGTAAAGGAAGAAGTTCTTTTCTAATTTTTATGAAATGGTTTGGGTTCATCATCCCCAATCTAATAAAATAATCTCCTTTAGTTTCAAGCAATTTTTTCAACAAGTTGGGAAGAGAAGAACCATTGTCCAAACCATAAGCTCCTAAATCTTGCGAAGTTAAGTAAATTTCTTTGGATGATTTCAGTGCGCGTTTGAATGCACAAATAATACTTTCCTCTGAATAGGATTCTAATTCTCCGCGCGCCAATTTGGTAATACAATAAGTGCAAGAACCAACACACCCTGTTGAAATAGGAATAATTGAAGTTAGGCTGCGGGATTTTGTTTCCTTAATGCTTGGAGAAAAATCTTTTACCGGTAAACAAAGTTCTTTTGCTAGGGAAGAAAGCTTAGTATTTAAAACAATTATTTTTGGTGAAATATTTTGAATAGCTTTTTTGCGAGTTGATGCTAAACAACCAAACGCAATTAATTTTGCACTAGGTTTTTTTATATTCAACATTTTTTTTAACCTAGAAAGCATTCTTTTTTCAGTAGTGTCCTTAACTGCACACGTATTGATTATTAAAAAATCTGCTTTACTTGGATTAAGAGTTTTTTTGTATCCATTCGCGGAAAGAAAACCAGCTATTTTTTCAGTTTCACTAATATTAAGGGAACAACCATAGCCTTCAATATAGAATTCATGAATCATAAAAAAAACCAATAATTAGTTTTATTAAAAATTAATTTACTAGCTAAATTATTTTAATCAAAAAATTATTCTTCAGCTTTAACTATGTGTTCGCGCACAAACAAAGGAATCCAGCCAGCAATTGCTCCAAGAACAAATATTAAAAAAAAGCTCGACCTTAATTCGGGCCAATAATTTACTGGCAACCTAAGAGTAACATTAGTTAATTGGTTTTGTACTGCTTGATTAATTGACTCATTATTAAGTTTATTCACCGTATCAGTACAAGTTGATTCATCAAAACAAATATGAACAGAATAAGATGCGTTCAAAGTCGAAGTTAATTGTCTACTATTAAGTTTTGCGACATTATCATAATACCAAAAAAGATTAACAAAATAACCTCCGAGCAAAGCAACAATTATTATAACTAAAAACAAAAGAGAAGACGCTTCTTTTGTAGAAAAATATTCATTATACCATT
>CAYLWD010000006.1:0-18589 GCA_964387305.1 uncultured archaeon | reverse complement strand
TGTACTATGCTTTCACAAATGACTACTGGAAAACCAGTAAAAATTATTACAGGAAAAAAAGGCAAGAAAGCAATTTCGCTAGAAATGACGGTTGACCCAAAAATGAATCAATCAAAAGTAATTAACCTTAAAGAAATTGAAAGAGAATTTAATGGAACAGCAATTCAATCAAAATTCAAGGGGGTTATTTACCGCGATGCAGAACAAGGCCCTTTAGAATACTTGAGGAGAACAGCAATCGCTAATCCACACACACAAATATCTTTTCGTGACCCCGCGGGACAAAAAATTGTTTTCAAAAGAACACTAAATGAGATACCTGAAAGACCAAAAGAAACTAAGCCACATCCAAAAGGAGTAACTGTTGACGAGATAATTACTATGAGTAAATACACTAGTGCAAGGTCGGTTAGTAGTTTTATTGTAAATGATTTTGATAGGACCGGAGCAAAGAGTGTCGATGGAGTAAAAAAATTAATTACATTTGATATTAACAAGGATCCAAAAAAAATTAATTGGGAAGAAGCAGAAGAAATATATAAGGCTTTTAAAAAAGTTGATTTCATTGCACCCAGCACAGATATCCTAAGGCCAATTGGAGAAGAAAGAATTAGAACCTCACTACAAAGTATTGTTCAACCAGAATTCTTAACAGTACTAACCAGAAAACCCTCAGTATATTCCGGAGGATTTCCTTTCCAAGTAGAAATTGGAATTGCTTATGGAGGATTAGCTGGAAGAACGTTGACAGGAAATAATGAAAAAAGAATGGAAGTAATGCGATTTGCAAATAAATCCCCCTTATTATTCGACACCGGTAGTTGTGCACTAACAAAATCAGTTCAAGGGATTGATTGGAAAAGGTACGGAATAAAAGATGCAGAAAACTCTCCAATGACAATATTAATTAACTTTATTTCAGTACACATTCCTTACACCGGAGCAGGAAAACAAGCAATTGCTGACGAAGACGAAGTACTAGAAGAATTAAGATTATCACTAATGCAAACAGGAAGAAGAGCAGGAATATTTATTGCAAGACAACGAAGAGATAAAGAAAACCAAATGAAGAGAGAAATGTTTTACAAATATATTCCAGAAATAGCCAGAGCATTGAATGAAGTTACTAATGTTAGCGAAGATAATATGAAGAAAAAATTAGAAAAACTTGTTTTAGAGAAATTAAAGATAGAAGATGCTGAAGAAAATAAATTAAGAAAACAAGAAGAAGAGGCAATGAAAGAAGAAAATGAAAAGAATGATGAAGCAATGAAGAATGTTGCAAAACCAACTAGTAGGAAAGTAAAAATGAAGAAAAGAGAAGAAGATAAAAAATAGATGTAATAAAATTAAAAATGGACTGTGATTATTATGACTAAAAAATTACCCAATTTAAAAGTTGCTGCAAAGGACAGGGAAGTTGGCCCAAAACAAATTGCACAAAGAATACAAAAAATTTGTGAAGGAATAATCAAAGAAATCAATGCAAGTCAAGATCCTAGTTTTACTACAATGCAAAGAGGAAAAGGAAATGTTGAATGGGATGAAGAAACAGGATTTATTACTCTTGGAGAAAAACAAACTACAAGAAATTTTTTGAACATGGCTCACGCTAGGAAATTCATGCAAACCACAATGATTTGTTCAAAAGCACACGACTATTTGAGCCATAACAAAACAGCATCAATTCGTGAAATTTATTACGAATTAAAACACACTATAGAAGATACTAAAGAAAACACTTTCGAAGGACAAGACGAAAGCGATCCAATTATTGTGGACTTGGAACATAGTGTTGATACTATTAGAGAAAAATTGAATTTACACGCGAATCCAAAAGGAACTTTGTATGGAGACATTACACTCAAAGATGTTATGCACAATAACGATAAATTCAATGCCTCAAAATTAGGGAGAGGTGGTTGGAGCATAATGTCAAGAGTAGAACCAGAAGAAATCGAAATAGTTGAAGCTGGTGCAGAGTACTGCTTGGTTGTTGAAACAGAAGCAATGTTTGAGAGACTAATTGAAGAAGGTTTTCCGAAAAAAAATAAATGCTTACTAATTGGAACAGGTGGACAAGCTGCTAGAGGAACTAGAAGACTTATTCACAGAGTACATAAAGAGTTAGAACTGCCAGTATATGTTTTCACTGACGGGGACCCGTACGGATGGTATATTTATTCTGTAATAAAACAAGGTTCAATGGCTTTAGCGGCTCACTCAGAATACATGTCTGTTCCCGATGCACAATACATTGGAATGACTCTAGATGATGTTAAAACTTACAAGCTAGAAAGTGTAACAGAAAGAATGAAGGACGCGGATATTAAGAGAGCAAAAGAAATGATGGCATACCCTTGGTTCCAAAACAAACCTTGGCAAAGACAATTACAAAAAGCACTTGATGATAAAATCAGAATAGAACAACAAGCACTTGCAAATAGGAGTCTTGAGTTCGTTGCAACTACTTACTTGCCTGACAAAATAAAGAAAAAAGATTTCTTGCCTTGAAGATAAAAGAAAATAAATTAATCTTGCACTATCTATTCGCCTTTTAATAAAACTTCTTCGGCTTTCTCAGTTTCGTCATTTGAAAGCAACTCAAATATCCTTCTAGAATCAAAGTTCTCTAGTTTTGCTTCCTCAACATTCTTTTCGAGAATATCCATTCCAACTTCAGTAATGCTTTTTCGCTTTAAATGCTCTTCTTTAAAGGATTCTATTTTTCTTTTGAATTCATCAGAAGAAAATTCTTTTGAAATAGAAAAAATTGCTTTATCTTCGGGCAAAGAAAATTTTATATCTGATTGAGAATAACCCTTTGCTAGCGTACCCACTAATTTGAATCGAATTAATGGCTTTAATTCAAAAGGTTTTGAAACAATATTAGCAATTTTTTGTTCAACAGTAAGCTTTACTTTTTCCGGTAATGCGGAATCAAAAGAAATTTTTTCGTAAAACAATTTTCGTTGATTTTTAAAAGGAACAAATTCAAGTTTTTTTGTAATCGAATCAAAAACAAAAACTCCTTTATTTTTTTCTGATTCGAGTTTCTTCATTTGAGTAAAAATGGTTGAACCGGTAAGAAGAAAACGCTTTCCTGGAATATTTTGTTCATTAGTCCAATGCAAATGCCCATCAATAATTAAATCAAAGCCCATAGGTAAATCTGATAGACTGAGTGTTGCAATCATAGTATCATCAAAAGGCAAAAATTCTGAAAAAGATTGGTGCATTACAAAAATGTTTGTAGAATTTGGTTTGGGTTTTGGATTAAGAGTTTCAAGTACTTGTTTTGCGTTGCGCTCAGGCACTCCGCCCAACCCATGAATACAAACTTTGTCAGCACCCTCTAAAAAATAAACACATTCCCCGTGAATATGAACCAAACAATGAGCCTCTTCAAGCACTTCAAGCGCGTTAGCAAAATCTTTTCCTCGGTGCTCATGCGTACCATGAATAGCAATAATTGGAATTCCTTTTGTTTGAACAAGTATTTTTTTTCCAGCGCGAGTCTCTTTTTCAATTTCAATTATTGAGCCATTGTTTTGTGCAAAGCATTCAAAAGTTTTTAACCAAACTTCTTGTGTTGGGGTAGAATCATCAAATAGGTCGCCAGCATGAATAATTGCTTTTACTCCGCGTTCTTGAAAAGTTTTTAAAGATTCTTTGAACCTATCAAAAGCCTCTTCGTATTGTTCGCCTACTCCAAACCCTAAATGGGTATCAGAAAATATCCCTAAAAGCATGTAAAATTAATTAATTGAAAATGCTTAATAATCCTGCGAAAGAGATTTGCCGACGTGGTTTTTAATCAAAGGGGGTTTTGACTTCATTAAGTAAAAAAGGAGCGAAAACATTTACACTTAATTTAGAATTAATCTTATCTATTTCAACAAGACTATTCGAAGAAGTAAAAAATGCTCGAATAATTCCCTCAACATAAAGTTTTTTTGTTCCCTCAATACTTTTTGTAGGGATTTTGTGGTAAGAACTCCACTCACTTAAAGAAGGAATTTCTTTTCTCCCAATTAATAAAATTGTACAACCCTTTTTGAGTAAAAGCCACCCCAATTTTTCATCATTAATTGTTCCGTCACAAAGAATTGCTACTCTTCCTTGTGAGGCTACTGGCAAACCGGAAGAAGCTTTTATTGAATCAAAAAAAACCATCGCATCTTTTTCATTAAACAAAATATTTATTTTTTTTTCTGGAGAAGAGAGATTCACTTTTAGTTCAGGGTTTTGTTCAAGTATTTTCGAACCCAAATCAATCTCTATTTGTTTTGATGAATGCTTTGCGGAGTAGGATTTTGCTTTCACTGCAAAAGTCCCTTTTGTATTTTTTGAATCAAATAAATTCAATGCTAGTTCAAAAAAATTATTAATCGAATTAAAATAAATTTTTTGAGAAATTGATAAGGCATTTATTCCAAAACATTTTTGTAGTGAAGAAAAAACTTTTTCTGGTTGAGGGGTTTCAATTATTATTCTGCTGTTGAAATACTTTGCTGAAGTAAAAAGAATTTTTTCGTACTTTAATTTTTTTTTAATGTTTTCTAAAAGCTTTTTTTCAAAGTATCTTCTAACATAAGAACTCTTAATACAAGTCTCAGAATTTACAGTAACAATTACTGAATTTGGCTCAAACATGAAATAGGGAATGTTGGAAGAGGTTTTTTAAACAAACGCTGGGAGAAATATTAAAAGAAATTGGAATGATTAAAAAAATGCAAAGCAAACCACTACCGCTTCATTGAGCCTCAAAGCGAAATGAAGCCAAGTGTGAATCGTTCCCACCTGGCGAAACAGGTGCGGGGGTGGCAGAGCGGTTATGCTCCAGCCTGCAGAGCTGGCTAGGCGGGTTCGTCTCCCGTCCCCCGCTTCAAAATTAGTATTAATTGTAGTAAGCACTTCACTAAATTTTTGGAAAGCCACTTATAAAGCTTTTTAAATGTTTCAGACGGCAAGTTGTTAATATTGTTTAGAATCTAAGGAAATTAAAATAAAATAATAATAAAAAAATCTGGTGAGTTTATGGGAATAAGACCTGGTAGATGTTATAGGAATAATGGGCATAGACAAAGAGCCTATACTAGGATAGCTATAAAGCGACCCAAAAAGAATTATATTGGAGCAGCACCTGCTTTGAAAATAAGGCAATTCAATATGGGTAATCCCACTCTAAAATATGATAGAATTGCTGATTTGGTTGTTAGAGACAAGATTGACTTGAGGGATAATGCTATTGAGAGTGTTAGAACAACTTCAAGTAGGAAACTTACTAAAGACCTAGGAAAAGACTTCTTTTTTATGAAAATAAGGGTTTATCCTAGCCACTTGATGAGAGAAAACAAGCAAGCACAAGGCGCTGGTGCTGATCGTGTTTCACAAGGAATGACTCGCTCATTTGGCATACCAATTGGTAGAGCTGCAAGAGTAAATCCTGGACAAGTAATTATTAGTGTTCTTTATATGAAGAGCAAAGAAAACGATGATAAAGTAAAGAAAGCATTAATGAGGGCAAAAGCGAAGTTCCCTTGCGATGTTGAAGTAAAAATGCATAGCAATGTAAAGAGTGTTGGAACATTACCAAGCAAAAAGATTGAAGAAATTATTGCAGTAAAAACCGAGGAAAAGAAAGAAGGAACAACAACAGAAGCCACTGCAACCGAGGAAACAGAAGGAGAAGAAGAAACAAAAGCTCCTACTACTGGAACAAAGGTACCCGCAGGCGGAGCAAAACCAGATGCTGGAAAAGCACCAGCAAAACCGGCTGGGAAGAAATAAAAGTGTTAAACTTTTTTCAATAATTTTTTTTAATAATTATTTTATTTCTTCTAAACCATCTCGAAAGGTTTTTTAATAGCTAAAACATTCTATTAGACATATGGGCACGCCACATATTCTTTGGTTCAAAGATATTCACATGAAGGACATTCCCCAAGTTGGTGGAAAAGGCGCTTCGCTCGGAGAAATGGTTAACAATAATTTTCCTGTGCCAAACGGTTTTGTAGTAACCTCAAAAGCTTATTTTGATTTTATTGAAAGCAAAAAAATAAAGCAAATAATAATACAAAAAATTGATGCAATTGATGTTGAGAATACAGAAGAATTAGAGCGAGTGAGTGCAGAGATTAGGAACCTTATAGAACACACTATGATGCCTGTTGAAATAAAAATGGCAATAATTAGTTCTTACAGAACGCTGGGCGAACAAACAACTGGTTTTGTTACATCAAAATACGAAGAGTACGTTGCGGTTCGTAGTAGTGCTACTGCAGAAGACTTACCCGAAGCTTCTTTCGCAGGGCAACAAGAAACTTATTTGAATATTAAGGGCAGTGAAGAAGTTGCTAAAGCGGTGCAAAAATGCTGGGCATCATTATTCACTGCGCGCGCAGTTTATTACAGAAAAAAACAGGGCTTCAAAACTGAAGGAGTAGGATTGTGTGCAGTAATACAAAAGATGGTTCAAAGTGATTCATCAGGAATAATGTTTACTGCCGACCCACTAGGAGATAGAAACAAAATTATTATTGAGGTAGGATTTGGTTTAGGAGAAACTGTTGTAAGCGGAAGCATTACTCCGGATAATTTTGTTATAGACAAAGAAACTATGAAATTGGTTGACAAGAAAATAAATTATCAAAAATTTATGTTAACAAGACAAGGAAAACAAAATGTTAGAGTTGATTTTGCTGAAGACAAAGGAACTCAACAAAAAATGTCTGATGATTTAGTTATTGACTTAGCTGATATTGGAAACAGAATAGAAGAACACTACAAAAAACCAATGGATATTGAATGGGCTTTGGAGAAAGGCAAATTATATATTGTACAAGCAAGGCCAATTACTACTCTAGAAAAAAAAGGCAATGAGGGAACTGTTGAATCTGACGCAAAAGTATTGTTGAAAGGATTAGCTGCTTCCCCTGGAGTAATTTCTGGTAAAGTAAAAGTTGTTCCAGAAATAGAAGATATTGATAAAGTAAAAACCGGAGACATTCTTGTAACAAAAATGACTTCACCTTCTTGGGTACCCGTAATGAAGAAAGCCTCAGGAATAATTACTGATGAAGGAGGAAGAACTTGTCACGCAGCAATTGTTTCAAGGGAACTAGGAATTCCTTGCGTAGTTGGAACAAGTACTGCAACAAAAGAATTGAAAGACGGACAAGAAGTTACTGTTGATGGTAGCAACGGATTAATTTACGAGGGAAAAGTTAGTATTAATGTTACAAAAAAAGAAACTAAAGTGCTTGAAGACAATGAGATTGATAATCTAGAAAAAATGCTCGAACAAGAAGCAAAAAAAAGTTACGTTATTGATGGTTTAAAAGAAAAAGTAAAGTCTTTTGTAAAAGATTTCAGGGGGGAAGAATATTCAAAAATGAGTTCAGAGGAACAAAAAGAGGAACAAAAAGAATTAATTGAATTATTGAAAGATTTGTCAATAAAAGTTAAAGTGAATGTTGCTCTACCTGATGCTGCTGAGCAAGCAGAGAAAACAAATGCTGACGGAGTAGGATTACTACGCGCAGAACATATGATCACTAGTAGTGGAATGCACCCTGCTGAATTTATCAGACAAAACAAGGATGAAGAATTAAAAGAAATTGTAAAAAAAGGAATTAGGGGTGTTGCAGAAAAATTTATTGGAAAACCTGTTTGGTTCAGAACATTTGATGCTAGAACAGACGAATACAAAGAACTCGAGGGTGGAGAAAAAGAAGATAAAGAAGATAACCCAATGCTTGGTTGGCACGGAATAAGAAGAGACTTGGACGAACCAAGGATGTTCAGAGCACAACTAATGGCAATAAAAGAATTACATGAAGAAGGGCTAGATAATGTGGGAATAATGCTTCCTTTTGTTCAGAGCGTAGAAGAAGTTATTGATGCAAAAAAAATTGCGAAAGAAGTTGGTTTTGATGATAGCATTGATTTCGGAGTAATGGTTGAAACGCCCGCAAGTGTTTGGGTTATTGATGAAATGATTCCATACATTAAGTTTGTTTCGTTCGGTACAAACGATTTGACTCAACTTACACTCGGAATGGATAGGAATAATGCGAAAGTACAAAAGAATTTTACTGAATTACATCCAGCAATTTTGCGACAACTCGAATATGTTATTAAGAAATGTAAAAAAGCTGGAGTTACAACAAGTATTTGTGGACAAGCTGCAAGCGACCCAGAAATGGTGAAAAAACTAATTTGGTTCGGAATCGATTCTGTTTCAGCAAACATTGACGCGGTTGATGAGATTAGGAAAGTAGTTGCAACAGAAGAAAAGAAAAGAATAGTTGAGATGTACAAATAATAATTACTAAATTCTACAAAAAATATTGTGTCATTTGCCGATTAGCTAATAGTTAAAATCCTTCGCTAGAACTAATTTAATATGCTTAAGATGAACTTGGTGGAGAGTAGTGCGGAGCTCAAGAAACTCAAAGCGAAAAGAGTTTTTTTACAAATCCCTGAAGGATTGAAAACTGATGCTGACGAAATAGTTGAAGAACTAGAAGGAAAAGGCTTTGAAGTAATTACCGGAATGGACCCTTGCTTTGGCGCTTGTGATGTAAAACCAGTAGAAGCAAAACTACTTGGTTGCGACGCAATACTACACATTGGACACAATATTTTTGTTCAAGAAAACAAAACAAACATTCCAATTGTTTATGCCCCGTTGAAATACGAACTGGGAAAAGATTTTGATGAAACTATTAAGGCTCTTGCGACTCATCTTAAAAAAAACAAAATAAAATCAATCGGTTTAACAACAACAATACAATTCATCGAGTATTTACCAAAAATAAAAGAAGAATTAAAAAAAGAAAAAATAAAATCAACAATTGGAAAAGGAAAAAGAGTAGAAAACGGGCAAGTGCTTGGTTGTAATTATTCTTCAGCACATTTTTTTGTAAATACAAAGAGTGTTGAAGCAATAATTTATTTCGGGGACGGATTGTTTCATCCGCTTGGAATTAGTTTCTCAACGAAAAAAGAAGTTATTACTGTTAATCCTTTTACAAAAGCAGTGAGTTCCCTCGGAGAAGAGAAAAACAAATTCCTCAAAAGAAGAATACTAACAATAGAAAAAGCAAAGGAATTCAAAGAAGTTGGAATACTAGTTACAACAAAATTAGGACAAAGCAAAATTGATGAAGCAGAAAAAATAAAGCGCGAGTTAGAAAAGAGTGGAAAAAAAGCAAAAATATTTGTGATGGATTATATTTCTAGTGAAAAATTGTTGGGAACGAATGCAGAAGTGCTAATTAATACTGCGTGCCCAAGAATTGCTTTCGATGATTACGCTAGTTTCAAACAACCAATCCTAAACAAAAACGAAGTTGATTACTTGCTCGGAAAAAAGAAGTACGAGGATTACAAGATAGAGGAAATTTATTGATTCTTATTAAATTAGTCAACAATCTCTTTACTAACAACTGTTCCAACGTAGTGTTCCCCACGAACACACGCCCTGAAGTTAGCCAAATCCGTTCCACTCAAAAAGAATGCTCTCAAATTACTTCGAGCAAGTATTTTTGCGGCAACCAAATCAGAAAAAGAATGAGCTCCTGGTTTTAATGCTCCTTTCTCTAACAAGGAAAGCATTTTCTTGTAGCTAAGTTCAGTAAACATTGTTGCTTTCTTGCTCCTTTTTGGATCAGCAGAAAAAACTCCATCAACATTACTCAAATTAATAAAATCACATCCAAGGTTCTCTGCAATTAGTGCGCCAACACCATCAGTAGTCTGCCCCGGAATCGTGCCCCCAAAAATTGGTATCCTTCCTAGTGAAAGAATCTCTCGAGCAAGAGAAGTATCCTGCATTACTTGCGAGTAAGCATTCTGAATTAGTAAAGTAAAAATTGATGCATTAAGTTGAGTGACCCTAATGCCAATCTCGTCAAGAACATAATTACTTGCGCCAAAACCAAAAGCAACTTCTTGGTAATCACGCGCAGTTCTACCCCCACCAATTACTAGAACAAAAGCATAACCCTCATTAATTAATTCATTAAGAGTATTACAAAAATCCTCGATTGCTTGAACATTAATTTCTTCTTGAAAAAAAAGCGAGCCACCAACACTAAGAACAACTGTTTTAGCAGGATTAAAAGAACCAACACTAACACTTGCTCTACGTACAATCGCAGAAGAAGAATCCTCTTGTTTTTCTTGTGCCTGAGCATTATTACCATCCCACTTTTCAAACATATCAAACATATTTTTGCCTCACATAAAGCTTGACTAACTAAGCCCAACGAGGTTTATTAATTTTACCTTGCCCTATTCTTATTGTAAGCAAATTAAGGCGATAAAAATGAAGTACGTTGAAACAGTTTCGGATGCAGAAATAACTGTATTCAAGAAAAAACTCAAAATGCTTGAGAGGTTCCGTGGCTCTGGAACAGAATTAATTAGTGAATACATACCAGAACAAGCGGATAGGAGCTCGGTAATGAACCAACTAACAGAAGAAATTAGCCAGAGTTCTAACATTAAGAGTCCACAGACTCGAAAAAATGTTCAAGGAGCACTAAGAAAAATAACTACTTTCTTGAAAAACATTAATTTCAAAATTCCAAAACGAGGACTAGTAATTTTTGCGGGAAATGTTTCAGTAATATCAGGACGAAGCGATATTAGATTATTTACTGTAAATCCTGTCCAAGATTTGAAAGTAAAATTATATTGGTGCGACTCAAAATTCCACCTTGACCCATTAAAAGAAATGCTCGCACCAAACGAATTCTATGGTTTAATAACAATTGATAAAGGAGAAGCAACTATTGCACAACTCTATGGAAAAAAATACGAAATATTAGCTCACTTTACTTCAATGGTTCCAAGCAAAATTAGGGCTGGTGGGCAATGTTTGTCCCCAAGCACAAATATTATTCTTCAAAATGGAGAAATAGCTGAATTAGATCAAATTAAAGAAGGAGACAAAATTAAAGGAACTGATTTTGTAACGGGAAAAACAATTGATTCTAAAGTATTAAAAAAATGGACAACTCACAAAGAAACTTTGAAAATTGAAACAAAATTTCCAAAATTTACTATAGAATGCTCTCCCGATCACATATTCTTTATTTACACTAACGGAAAAATAATTGAAAAAATCGCAAACGAACTAAACGTCCAAGACAATTTACTTTTCAGCGAAACTATTTCACTAAATCCCATAAAAATTCAATTAAGTACTTGCAATTATAATGTATATGCCTTAACAACTACCGCACAAAAAATAATATTAGAAACACGCAAAAAAGAAAATCTTTCACAAAAAAAATTAGGAAAAATGGCAAATTGCACACAAACAGAAATATCTTTACTTGAATTAGGCAAAATAAACGCTAGAAAAGAAACAATAATGCATATTTGTAATGCACTTAAACTAAATGAAAAAAAATTTATTGAAAAATATTGCAAAAAAAATGACGAACAAAATTTACCGATTAGATTGAGTAAAGAATTAGCTGAATTTTTAGGGTATTTCGAGGGAGATGGATCATTCGAAAAAGAAAGAATCTCGTTATATGATTCTGATCACCAAATAATAAGCCACTACTCTAATTTAGCCGAAAAAATATTTAATGCAAAAACAAGCGAAACTCATCGAAAAAATAAAGGACACTTTCAGACAAGAATATATGGAAAACAAATTGTTTCATTCATCAATGATAATTTTCCTGAAATAAAGAAAGCTTGCACTTCAAGAATTCCAAAAAATGTAATTTGTGCAAAAAATGAAATTCTGTCAGCTTTCTTAAGAGGGCTATATGATGCAGAAGGGTATGTTGCAAACAAGGGAGTTGGGTTAGGAATAAACAATCAAAAACTAGCTGAACAAATTCAACTTTCTCTTTTTAGACTAAGTATAATTTCCTCAATAAACACATATAATAACGCAAAAAATAAATATACAAAAAAAATCCGATACAGTGTAATCATCTCAAACAAACACTCTTTGGAACTTTTTAAAAAATATATTAATTTTAATAGCAATAAAAAAAGAAGTAAACTAACTAATACTATTTTGAAAAAAAGTGAAAAAGATAACACCAGACAAATCCTTGCAGAGGGTAGTCAAGTAAAAGAAATTCTTTTAAATCACAGAAATTTGCTAATCCATTTTTATACAGCAAACATGTTTTTAAACGGAAAAAGAAAAATATCCAAAAAAATATTTAAAAAAGAAATTTTGGATAAAGCAAACAAAAGTGCAAAAAAAGAATTAACAAAACTATATGAGTACAATCTTTCGCCAACACAAATAAGCCAAATTCGGAGAAAATCACCTCAACCAATGATAGACCTAACTGTTGAAAATGAAAATTTTATTGCAAATGGGCTTATTGTACACAATAGTTCTCAACGTTTTGAGAGACTAAGAGAAGAAGCTTTACAAGATTTTTTCAAAAAAATTGGAGAAAAAATTGATATGTACTTATTGCCTTACGGCGATAAACTAAAAGGAATTGTTGTTGGTGGTCCAGGCATAACAAAAAACTTTTTTATGAACAAAGGAGCAATCCACCACGAATTACAAAAAAAAATTCTTGGAACAGTAGATACTTCTTACTCTGACGAAGCAGGGATAAGAGAAATTGTTCAAAAAAGTGAAGAATTGCTAAAAGAAACTGATTTAATTAAAGAAGCGAAAACATTGAGTAAATTCTTGGAAGAAATTGCTAAAGATGGTTTAGCTGTTTACGGACAAAAAGAGGTTGAAAATGCACTGGATGCAGGAAAAGTTTCTTCATTAATTATTTCAGAAGATATTGAATGGGTTGTTGTGAAAAAACTTTGTGGAAGATGTAATGCTGAAGAAATAGAAATATTCAAAGATGCTGATCACTTCGAGGAATCAAAAGTGCGTTGCACTAAATGCAATTCTCCAGTAGAAATTTTGGAAGAAGTTGATTACATTGATTGGTTAGTAGAAAAAGCAAAAGAAAGTGGTGCAGATATTAAAGTAGTTGGAACCGACACTCCTGAAGGAAAACAATTCTTTGAAGGGTTTGGCGGACTAGCGGCAATGCTGAGATACAAATAATTTGAACTGATTTTGATGGAAAAATATTTAACAACAACAAAACCACTAACTGGAAGAATAAAACAACGATACTCTGATTTTATTGTAGAAGAAGTTCTGGAAGATGGTTACGTTTGTAAAGCAACTCATTACGTTGATGGAGCAATAAAAAATTTTGAGAGAATAAAAATTCCTGAAAATACAGAAAATTTTGAACACTTAATAATAGAATTAGAGAAAGTAAATACAGATACTAATTTAGCAATTGCTTTACTAGCACGAGGATTAGGACTAGGAAAAACTAGGTTTGGGTATGCTGGGTTAAAAGACAAGCGAGCAATTACTTGCCAAATGATTAGTATTTATCAACCGGACGTAGCAAGAATGGAAAAATTTGGTGTAAAAGGATTGAAAACGAGGAACCCTAAATGGAGTTCAAAAAGAATTGAGTTAGGAGAATTAAAAGGAAATAATTTTACTATAACTTTGCGCGGAGTAGAGAAAAGCGAGGAAGAAGCAAAAAGAATTGTTGAAGAATTTGCAGAACAAGTAAAAGTTGGGTTGCCAAACTATTTTGGTAACCAACGATTTGGTGGATTAAGGCAAGTAACTCACCGCGTTGGAAAATTATTGTTACAAGGAAAATTCGAGGAAGGAGTAATGCTTTATTTAACTGAAACATACGAAGGAGAAAAAGAAGATTTAAAGAACGCAAGAATAAATCTTGCAAAAACAATGGATTTTTCGAAAGCAATGAAAGAGTTTCCATCAAGGGACGCTAGGGCGGAACTAGCAATGCTTAACCACTTAGTAAAAGAACCAAGAGACTTTGCTGGCGCGTTCCAAGAATTACCAAAAAAAATGCGTTACTTATTTACACACGCTTACCAAAGTTATTTGTTCAACAAAATTATTGACAAAAGATTTGAAGTTTTTGGAAAGGATGCTTTGAAGATACAAGAAGGAGACGTACTGGAAAATGGTGAACCCACTGCATTACTCTCTGGATTCGAATCAAGTTTTCCTGAAGGAAAAATAGGCGAAATAGAAAAACAAGTGCTCGAAAAAGAAGGATTTACATTAAAAGATTTTGAAGTAAAAGGCGTATCAGAACTCTCAAGTAAAGGTACGCGAAAAAGCATTGTATTAAAACCAGAGAATTTTGTTTTTGTGGGTTCAGGAAAAGATGAATTCAACGAAGGAAAAAATTTTGTAAAAATACAATTCTTTTTGAGTAAAGGAAATTATGCTACTACAGTTATTAGGGAATTGATGAAAGAAGAGATATTTTAAGTTAGATTAAATTATTTCAATTTTAATTAAATAAAACTTACTGTGCCCAATCCCCTCTCCACACTTTTAAAACAAATCTATCAAGCTGAGGAGAACAACCATTTGGATTTAATTGCAAATAATCTTTACCTTCCACTAACCTTGAAGAAAAATTTTCTTTAAGCCCAGAAAATTTTTGTTTATCATAAATAACAAGAACGGTTCCTTCACTTAAAACCTTTTGATAATCACTTTCAAGGGGCAGTGGTTCAGCAACAATCCCTTTTCTGTAAAAATAAACCCAGTTATCACTCATAACTTTACAGTTTTTTGTAAAATAATTTTCAGGAACTTCTTGCAAACTTTTTGTTGAAAAACCAATTGAAACAATTGAAAAAACAAAAAAAATCATTATAAGCAATCCCAAAAAAAACTTGACTCTCTTGGGAAGATGATTCCCCGAAACTAATACGGCCTGAGAAGGAACAAGAATGTTGAGGAAACGATGTTCTTTTATTCCCGAAACAAAAAACTGAACCAAACCCAAAAAACTTATTCCTAACAATGAATCAATAACTCTTGGAAAAAACTTTTTTCCAGAAATAATCAATTTTGAATAATAAACTGCAAGAGCAAAACAAAACCCAAAAAATAATACAAAAAAAATCTGTTCGGGAGTAATCAATAAAGCAACGCCTTTCTGATAAACATTCAAATAAATCGTTTCTTCAATACTAAAAAAAGGATTTCCTGTTGAAAAATAATTAAACGCAAGCCAAGGCGCCCATAAAAGAATAAATGCAACAATCATTGGAAACCAATTTTTTCTCTTCGAAGAAAGCAATAAAATTGGAACGTAGAGAAAAAAATTGTACCTCGAAAGAGTTGAGAGTGCAAATAAAGCACCTTTTTTCCAGGGAGAAGCAACTGAAATTGCAAGAATTAAAAAAGCAAGGGCAAATAAATCTCCGCCAAAATTAGAAAAAACTAGTATTAATGGAAAAAGAAAAGCAAATGCTGGGAACAAAAACAAATCTAGCTTTTTGAAACACTCCTCTGATTTGTACAATATAAAAATACTTAACCCGTAAAGCAAAGAAGCAATAAGTGAAGAAATAATACTTGAATAATTTCCTGCACCAGAAATACAAGTAGCAAGTGCTGGAACAGGGGGCCTCAAAAACTCAAAATAAATTTGTTGCCCACAAAACCATTTACCATTAAGAAGATATACTGAGGTATCCCAAAGAAAAAAAGTTGAAACCCACAATTGAATTATAAGAAATACTCCAAAAAAAAGAAGGAACCATTTATATTCTCTAATTAAATCAAAAAACTTTTTTGAATTTAAATTACACAAGAAAAAAACCCCATTCTAGAATACTTATTTAAGTAATTATCTAATTTGATTTGCAAGAAATCTTTTCTTCAAGCACTTCTTTTTGTTGCAAATTTTCTAATTTTTCTCCATTAATTATTAAGGTGCCTGGTTTTAGAACATTATATTGTTTCTCTAAAATAGAAGTAAACTTAGCCTCACTCCAATTATAAGGAAAAGCAAATACCCAAACAGAATTACAATCCTGTTTTATTAATTCGAGTTGATTAGCAATTGCTCCACATTCTAGCTCACAAGATTTGTCTTCAGCATAAAAATAAATTATTGGAGTTATTTCCAAATTACAATCAGTTATTGCACGCTGAACCCTACTTAACATAATCATATTAGTTATCAAAAAGTTCTTTTTTATGAAAGCATAATCTGTAGAAATCATTGAATCCCTATAAGCATTCAGCCGATAATCTAATTTTTCTAAACGTTCAACTGAAGAAGAAATACTTTCATTCAAAAAATAACAATAATTATTAGTATCAGAAGAATAATATTCCGAGTAGAGTTTGTCCAGCTCATTCTCCAAAGTTATTTGTCTTATTTCTTCGTTTATTTGACTAAGCCTAGCGTCCTCAAAACCCTTAACAACAGAAAAGGTTACTGCAAATATTGCAATCGTTGCAATTAATGCTACTATGTAGATACTCTTACCCATTTGGCTTCATCCCCCCTCATTTCTTTTATATAACTATTCAAATAAACTAATGTAATAAATAAGGGAAACAATAAAAGGTTTAATAATATCGCTATGTATTCACTCTTAGTTGGTTTGTATCTTATTGTTTTCAATCCAAGGTAAATAAAAGCAAAAACAAAAATATATGATGTAATAAAAAAGAATATTGATGAGGATACAACTAGCTCAGTTAAATAAAGCCCGAAAGAACCCGAAGAAATAATCATTGATTCAATTACAAAAAATTTTGATGCATTATCAAAGAACAAAAAAAATAATCTAAATAATAATACTATTGAAACTAATTCGAGTGCAAATAAATAAGGCAATGCAAAGAAACCCAAATTAACATTCTTTCCAGAGAAAAATAAATCTTTGTACTTCAATAAATTAAATATTCTTCCACGGTACCAACGCAAACGTTGAGTGTAAAGATTTTTCCAAGTACTAGGAATATCTGTGTGTGCACGCGCCTCAAAACAAGTCCTTATTTTATAGCCGTGGCGTTGTAAACGCAAAGCAATTTCCATATCCTCAGTAAGATTACCCGAATCATAACCCCCAATTTCATCAAATACTTTTGTTTTAAAAATAGTCATTGGGCCAGGAATCATTGTCATAGAATTTATTGAAGAAAGTAAAGTAGTCCAAATTCCAAACCCGTTGCATATTCAAAGAACTGAATTTTTTGTATTAACGAAGCTTTTTTGTCAGGAAGAATAAGACAAGTTATTGCCCCAACTTTTTCTTCTTCCAAGTATCCTGAGAGTTTCATAAAAATTTCTTTTTCGGGATAAGTATCAGAATCAATACAAGCAACAAATTCAGTTTTAATATGTTTTAATCCGGTGTTGAGTGCAATTGCTTTTCCTGAATTCTTTTTTAATTTAATTAATTTTATTCCCTTTACTTTTTCCAAGTATTCTCGAGTACCATCAGTTGAACCATCATCAACAACAACAATTTCTAGTTTAGATGGATATTGAATTGCTTTAACTGAATCAATGCATTGTTTTATTGTGCGTTTAGAATTATACACTGGAATTAATATAGAAATTGAATGAAATTTTTTTGCGAGCTTGGCTTTTCCCCAATCAGGTTTTTTTTCAATATAAAGGAGCATGAAAAAAACAAGGGCAAACAAAAGAAAAAAATTCATTATAACTAGAGTATAAAAAACCGGCATTATTAAACTCAATATTAATAAAAATGCGAGTAAAATTAAGAGTGCAAATAAAAAAGCTCTTTCTAAAATACTCAAAGAATTTTCTGAAGGCATTACAAGCATTCACCCAATTTGCCCAATTATTGCGTTGATTCTTTCAAGCGTTGCCCTGGCATCAGGGTAGAGTTGTTCCAAAGCACTCAAACTAACATCACTTACTTTAGCAGTACTAGAATAAGAAATATACACGTTTTTCCCCTCTAGAACAACCTGTTCAGTCCCGCCTTTATCGATAAATATATGGGCTTTATTAGCATCATTAATCAAATTTTGGCAGTTTTCGGCACTTAAAACCTCGCTTTTTTTGGTGTCACCCCAGTTAGTATAACACTCGTTTAGATTCCCTGTGGTATCGGTAACCCTAATGAGTTGGATTGCACTTACTTGGTTATAATTCAATAAAACTATCCAAAGTTGTGAGGAATTAACCACCATTTGTTCGGTTGTTCCTTCAACAAAAACAGGGGAAATATAGAACTCGTTTTCTTGTTTTAATTGCTCAAAAAAAACACTTGGTGTTTCTTCGTTTGATAAATAATTATACCCATCAATATTCACTGAAAAACGGTAAGGGCTATAAAAGAACAAGACCCATATAGAAATAATAATAAGTAAAACAATTGCGCCTGTTCCAAAAAACAAAATAGTACTTTTCTTTGAAGCCATTTTTTTTGCATTTACTTTCTCTTCCTTTTTTTCGCGAACAGCAATATTTTCAAGAGCCTTAATAACCACATCATTTTTCTTGCCAGAAGAATCTACAGAAACTTTTTTACCAGCAATTATGTGCCCCTTTGCTTTGAGTTTCTTTCCAACCATAAAAAACCACCAATATATTCTAATATACAATACCTAAAATTCATTGTATTATAATTAAGAAAAGGAAACAAAAGTAATTTAAACTAAGTGAAAACCCCAGGCATAATAAGTCACAAACACGGACGGGTTTTCACTGTGCAAAATGGTTCA
>CAYLWD010000005.1:0-18615 GCA_964387305.1 uncultured archaeon | reverse complement strand
ATCCTAGAAATCTTTATTGAATCCTTCCACAAAACATCAGCTAACTCAACAGTTGGTTGAGTCATGAAACTCAATGCTTTTGATTTTTGATAAAAATAAGGAATTAAACCTGAATGGTCTAAATGAGCGTGTGATAAAACAATTGCGTGAATATTTTCTTCAATTTCTAAAGGGTACTCAGTTGTTTCTGGCTCTAATTTTACTCCATAATCAAGGAGAAAATTTTGTCCAAAACCCAAAACAAAAGCGCTTCGCCCAACTTCTTGTGCGGCTCCCAAAGCTCTTAATGAGTACATAAAAATCAATCCTATAAAAAAATAAAAAAATTATTGTTTAAAAAAAATAATGTCCTTCTCACTCGTTCAACAATACTAAAACACAAGTAATTAAAAAGCTTGGGAATAGTTCAAAAAAAATATCTTATTGAAACAAAAATTAAACAAAAAAATTTGAATGAAGGGGATTTCCCCTTCAAACCCTAAAATTATTTAACTAATTAACTGCATTGTGCTGGTGTGTCAGAGCCAGAACCAGTGTAACCGAATCCTGATGAGGGATTTACACTAGAAAAGGTTCCATCACATTCAGCAGGTGCAGTATTGAACAAACTACACAATATTTGTGCATAAGTTTTTGGACTCCTGTCGAAAGGAATTATTTGGTCGTTATAGGCATAGAAAGACGCCCCAGAGCTATCTTGAATACTAGGAATTTCAGTACCATTGATTACTAAAGTAGGACTACCCCCAACATCATACCAATCGTTTAGTTCTGCATCAACGTTGAATAATGGATAGTATCCACTAAGCCAACTTGATTGGTCTTCTAGATTTGCAGTTACTTCAAACTCAGTATCGGCTGCAGTAGTGCATGCAGAAAGTTCAGCAGAATCTATTCCTGCAACTCCAAGACATCTTTCTCCATTACCATCAACAAGGAAACACTCTAAATAAGGAATAAATTTTTCGTTTTGTTCTTCCCGAATACAGTATTGATTCAATTCCTCATAAACTTCAGTGTCTTGATGCATAGCATAGTAAACAAATCTAATTTTGAAATCAATACTATCGCCAAGCGCGTTTACTACAGGAAGAATTCCTTTCTCGGCTTGAGTACCATAAGGACAGTGAGACATTACAAACAATTCAACGCTTGGCTTGTCTGACTTTTGTACTTCAACTGGTGGCTCAGGATTTGGGTCATCAGGAATATCTTGAGGCAAGGGTTCATTCAAATCGAATTCATTACCCACTAAATACATTACTTTTCCATCGGAAAATACCCAAATTTCTCCAACCGAACTACCATCCTGAGTTATATCCATTTTAATTGAATATAGTTTACTAGATAACATGTTAACATCAGAAATTGATGCAACTACACCTGTGGGAAAACCACTCTGAACATAGTCTAAAACTTTGGATTTAACTTGGCCAGAAGACATCAATGTTTGATTTTGTGCTTGAGTCATTCCAAAGAACCACCCTAAAAGCACTCCAACCACAACACCCACTATAAGAATTATTATTATTTCGAGCATCAAGCCTTCGAACTTTGAAAAAAGCTTTACTTCTTTCTTCACTTCGCGCATATCCTGTTCAATAGCTCGCATCTCGTCCTCGATGTCACCATCTTTTTTTCTGAATATATTTTTTATTTTTTTAATCATGCAAAACCCCCTTTGTTAGCTTGTCATAGAATAAATTCTATTAAAATAATTCTAGCTTAAATTAATAAAGCCATTTTTGACAAAATTTTCACTAAACCCGTTAGCAAAACCTTCAAAATTACTTAAACCATTCAATTTAATTAAAGCAACTGGTGCAATTGAACAATTATTTTGGTCAACTGGAGAATCAATATTGAAAAAACAAGGATCTATACTATCAGGCCCATTACAATTACCGTAAACAACATAATTATAGATTGCTGTCCCTCCTACGAACGCAGACCAAACAATAGAAATAATCATTATTATTGTAAAAAACCAAGAAATTGCTTCGAAGTGCTTGAAAACAAAACCCCCCACATTTTTATTGAGTCTAGAAATGCGTGCAGAAATCTTCATACGCATTTTTACATCAAAAGAAGTATTGCATTTCCTCAAAGTGGCTTTCCTAAAAACACAATCAAGGGCCTCCAAAAAATACACTCTATATTTAGCAGAAAAAATCGATAGAACAGCGAAAACAATTAAAGCAATAAAACAAATCAATCAAAACACACTCCGAAAGCCAAACTATTGCTTCGAACAATCAATATTACTCAATTGAAACCACTTATAAGCTAATGCAAGAAACCAATTTCAATAAAATACAAGAAAAAAAGCTTTAAAAACTGGTGCAAATTGTTCTACTTGAACAAGAATGTGACACAAAACACAAAAAAAGCCTTTGCATATGTTGAGCTTGTTTTTAAATATTTTGTAAGAAGCTTTTACTATGAAGAATTTTTACATTACTACTGCAATTGATTACCCCAGCGGAAAGCCCCATTTGGGACATGCTTACGAAAAGATTTGCGCTGACTGTATTGCACGATGGCATCGCTCAGAGGGAGAAAAAACCTTGTTCCTCACTGGAACTGACGAACACGGAAGCAAAATAATGAAGAAAGCACAAGCAGAAAAACTTGAACCAAAAAAATATGTTGACAAAATGGTTATTCATTTCAAAGATTTATGCAAAAAGCTCGAGATTTCAGAAGACAGGTTCATTAGAACTACTGATGAGGACCACGTGAAAACCGCTCAAAGCATTTTCAAAAAAATTTTTGATAAAGGAGAAATTTATTTAGGAAATTATTCTGGATGGTATTGTTCGGATTGCGAAACTTTTTACATGGAAAAAGATTTGGTTAATGGTTGTTGTCCTACTCATGAAAAAAAAGCCGAGTGGATTAGCGAGGAAAGTTATTTCTTCAAAATAAGTAATTATTCACAAAAAGTCCTTGACTATTTAGAAAAAAATCCTAAATCAGTGTTGCCTGATGGAAAAAGAAAAGAAATTATTAATAGAGTGAAAGAAGGATTAAATGATTTGAGTGTTAGTAGAGTAAAAATGAATTGGGGAATTCCTGTACCAATAAATGAAAAACATACCCAATATGTTTGGATGGATGCTTTGATTAATTATATTACAGGCGCTGGTTATGGGACAAACGAATTTGAAAAAAATTGGCCCGCAGACGTCCATATAATAGGAAAAGATATTCTTTGGCACCACACGGCAATTTGGTTCAGTATTTTGATGGCAGCAGAAATAGAATTACCGAAAACAGTTTTTGCTCACGGATTCATTAATACAGATAGTGGAGAAAAAATGAGTAAAAGCAAGGGAACAATAATTGACCCTATTCAAATTTCAGAAAAATATTCTCCAGATGCGCTCCGCTACTTTTTGCTTAGGGAAATTCCTTTCGGAACCGATGGTAATTTTAGTGAAGAACTTCTAGTAAAAAGACTCAATACTGAACTTGCAAATGATTTGGGGAACTTGTTGAATAGAACAATTACAATGATTGAAAAGTACAATAACGGAGAAGTTCCTAAAGGAAAAACTGATGAAACACTAAAATCAAAACTAAAACTTGAGAGCATAAAGAAACACATGAGTGAATTAGAATTACATATTGCTTTATCAGAAATAATGGCTTTCGTTGGTTCATGCAACCAATATGTTAGTGAAAAAGAGCCTTGGAAAAAAAGCGGAGAAGAATTAAACGGAATACTTTATAGTTTGGCTGACTCGTTAAGGGTTTCAGCAATATTGCTGAGTCCTTTTATCCCAAAATCTAGTGAAGAAATTTTTAAACAACTTGGAATTAAAGAACAAACACTCAAAGATTGCGAATTCAATAAACTAAAAGCAGGAACTAAAACAAAAAAAGGCGAAGTTTTGTTCAAAAAGCTTTAATAATGGACTAAAAAGACATAGAAAATAGCATATTTAAAAACAATTACAACACTAATATAATAAGAAATGAAAAAAGAGTAATTTGAATTTTTATTGGCAAGGTGATTTGAATGGGGTTAGGTAGTATTGCGCAGAGAGCGATTGATGAATACAAATCAAAGGTACAAATAAAAATGCGAGAAGAGTTTGATAAAGAAACTATGAAAATTGATGATGATAATTCTGAATCACTAAATAAATTGCCCATACAAGGAGAAAAACTTGAAGAGACTTCTGAATTAAGAGATAGTTCTGAAGTATTGAATAATACTACTAGTGAATCATTGAGTAATAATGCTGAACCCACAGATAATGTTGAATCCATACCCAAAGTGGCTGTTCAGGAAGAAAAAATATTGCCCAAAGGAATGATTATTGATGTTGAAGAAAAAAATAATGAATTATTAGAAAGAAACAAAACTTTTTCAGAAAATGTTGAAACTAGTGCAACAAAACAACAGTTCGCAAAAAACCCTTGGGAGAGATGCAAATATTACAAAAAAACAGGGGACATGGATTATTGTCAACAATTCATGAGTTTGTGCAAAAAAGATAATTGTCCACCAAAAATAATGAGGAAAGCGGATGACTTCGGAATGATGAACAAATACTTGAAAGGAAAAACCGCAGTAAGAATGGATAAACGCGAACCAAGTCCTGCACAAAAAAGTTCGATGATTGAAGATATTTAAGTGAAACCCTATGCCTGCACCGATGATGCCACGAACAAATGTAAGAGTCAGGATAACTAGGCACACTGAAAAAAAAGTTTTGAAAAAACCTGTTCAAAAGACAAGCGTTGGAAAACTTACTCAAGCAAAAAAAGTTATGCTTAGAAGAAGGCTTGCAAAAATAAGACAACAAAATCAAAATATTGCATCAAAAAGAAGAACATATTAAAAAATAGTTTCCTAGTATTATTGCTATTATCTTTCAGACTTTTTCTTTTATTTCTTTCAACGCTTTCTCAACAAAAGCATCAAGTGAAACAACTTCTTGCTTTCCGTCTCTTGTTCGAACAGCAACAGTATTAGCTTCTTGTTCCTTTGCACCAACTACTAGAATATAGGGTGTCTTCATTTTTTGTCCGTTCCTAATTCTGTATCCTAGAGTTTCATTACTATCATCAAGCTTTGCTCTTACTTCAGAATCAAGTAAAACAGAGTGAACCTTTTTTGCATACTCTGAAAATTTTTCTGAAACAGGAATTATTCTTACTTGTTCAGGAGACAACCACAAAGGAAATGCTCCACCGAAGTGTTCAATAAGTATTCCGGTAAATCTTTCAAAGCTACCAAATGGTGCGCGGTGAATCATTACAGGAACGTGATTCTTTCCATCAGAACCAACGTATTCTAAATTAAATTTTTCTGGAAGATTATAATCTAATTGAATTGTCCCGGTTTGCCATTCCCTACCAAGCGCATCCTTAATTATTATATCTGCTTTGGGACCATAAAATGCAGCATCCCCTTCATTTACAACAAAATTAATTTTCCTTTCTTTTAGTACTTCAATTATTTCTTTAGTTGCGCGTTCCCAATTTTCTACAGAACCAACATATTTATTACCAGAAGGATCACGAGCACCAACACGAACACGAAAATCATTTAATTTCAAAGTACTCATAATTTTTTGAACTAAATCAAAAACACTATTGAATTCTGTTTTAACTTGTTCGGGTGTGCAAAAAATGTGTGCATCATCTTGAGTAAAACCACGAACGCGGAGCAAGCCAGAAAGTTCTCCACTCTTTTCGTATCTATACACCGTGCCCATTTCACTTAAACGTAAAGGCAATTCACGATAACTTCTTTTACCATTCAAATAATATTGAATATGGAAAGGACAATTCATTGGCTTCAAGTAATATTCCTCATCATCAATCTTTATTGGAGCATACATCATTTCTTTATAATTTTGAAGGTGCCCAGAAGTTGCAAACAACTCTGTTCTACCAATGTGAGGAGTAACCATGAATTGATAACCTTGGCGCATTTGTTCTTTCATCAAAAAATTTTGTAACTGCATTCGAAGCATTGTTCCGTTAGGAGTCCAAATTGGTAAGCCCCTGCCAACTGCATCAGAAATCATATACAAGTCAAGTTCTTTTCCTAATTTTATATTAGAATTATCTTCGGCTTTTTTTCTTAACTCAACCCATCCATCAAGTTCTTTTTGTGAAGGAAAACTAATTCCATAAACGCGTTGAAGCATTTTGTTTTTTTCTGAGCCCTTCCAATAAGCTCCAGAAGTTTTTAGAAGTTTTATTGCTTTTATTTCAGAAGTATTTTTTAGGTGAGGTCCCTTGCACAAATCAGTGTAATCCCCAATAGTGTAAGTACTAATCTTTTTTTCTCCCGCTAATTCTAACTCTTTAATTAATTCTGTTTTGTATTTATTTTGTTTAAACAAATTAAATGCATCCTTTAGTTGATAATCTTTTTTAGTAACATCCGTCGGTGTTGAAAGTAATTCAACCATTTTTGCTTCAATTTTTGCTAAGTGTTCAGCATCAATACTAGTGTCCAAATCAAAATCATAGTAAAAGCCTTGTTCTATTGGTGGACCAATAGCCATTTTTGCGTTAGGAAAAATCTTTGTAAGTGCGCTAGCAAAAACATGCGCAGTAGTATGCCAAAATGCTTCTTGATTCTTAAATAATTCATCAACCATTAAAATCAACTTTATTACAATTCCAAACAATAGAATTGTAAAGTAAATTAGATTAGAAAGCTTTTAAAATCCCAAACAATTCGATTAAAAACAAAAAAACAAGTGCTCAACCCGCTGATTAAATAAAATAAAACTTGCTTGTTGTTAGAACATAAACCAAAAACTTTCAAAAACTTTAACCTCAACAATATTAAGTTCCTCGAAACAATTAGTGCGATAAAGAATGGCTTTGACTTTACTTGAAAGTGCTATACTAAAAAAAATGGAAGAAAAACAAGAAGAAAATGCAAGCGATTCAAACAACAATTCGTTATTTGAACTAAATAAAAAAATTCTTTTAATTCTTGTTTCAAAGAAATGTTATTTTACAAAAGCAGAATTAATTCAATACACAAATTGTTCAGAAAAATTATTAGAAAAATCACTTAATCAATTAAAAAAAATTGGTTTAGTTGAAAGCGAAGGGTGGTTAGTTAGGGGAAAAAACCCTGAAGAAATTTTTGTTCAAAATATTGCACAAACACTTATCAAAAATATAAAAAAATAAAAATAATTAAAAAAATTAAAATTGAATTACTTATTCTCTTCTTTCTCGGGACGCATTTGTGGAAAGAAAATTACGTCACGAATAGTTGAAGAGTCAGTAAGAAGCATAACTAGTCTGTCAATTCCTAAACCTACTCCGCCAGTTGGGGGCATTCCGTAACCCATTGCTTCTAGGAAGTCCTCATCAATAGGGTGGTTTTCTCCCTTTGATTTTCCTTGTTCTTTTTGTTCCTCAAAAAATTGTCTCTGCAAAATAGGGTCATTCAATTCGGAATACATATTAGCCATTTCCCAAGAATTAATGTAAGATTCTGCTCCCTCAATAAGAGTAGGGTCATTTCTTGAAAGCTTACAAAGCGGAGTAACTTCTTTTGGGCGTTCAATAATAAAAATTGGCCCTAACAAATTTGATTCACAATAGTGTTCGAATAATTCTTGGATAAATAATCCACGCTTTTGGTCCTCTAAAGGAATTTCAATTCCTTCTTTCTTGCACAAATCATGCAATTCGCGGTCAGACATTTTTTTCACATCAATATTCGCGTACTTTTTCAACGCATCATACATGGTGAGTCTGGGCCAAGGTGTTTTCAAATCAATTTCTTTTCCTTGGTAAAGAATTTTTGTTGTACCCAAAACTTTTAGTGCAACTGATTCAACTAATTCTTCAGTAATTTTCATTACATCCTTTAAATCGTTGTAAGCAGTGTAAAACTCCAGCATAGTAAATTCAGGATTGTGTGTTTTGTCAACATCCTCATTGCGAAAGTTCTTGCAAATCGTAAAAACTTTTTCATAGCCACCAACAATTAGTCTCTTCAAATACAATTCCGGAGAAATGCTCAAATAAAAATTTGATTTCCAAGCATTACTTTGAGTAACATAAGGACGGGCATTTGCTCCACCATAAATTGGTTGAAGAACAGGAATTTCTACTTCCATAAAACCTTTTTGTCCCATGAATTCTCGAACCGCAAAAATTATTTGACTCCTTCGAGTGAAAACTTCGCGCACTTCGGGATTCATTATCAAATCAACATAGCGTTTCCTTTGCCTAATCTCAATGTCCTGCAAGCCATGGAATTTTTCTGGTAAAGGTAAAACACTTTTACAAAGAATCTCCATTTCTTCAACAACAATAGATAGTTCTCCTCGCTTTGTTCTAAAAATTTTTCCAGTAGCACCAACAAAGTCCCCCATATCAATAAATTCAAGCAAATCAAAAGACTCTTTCTTGGTAGTATCCTTCCTTAAAAATAATTGCAAGTCTCCAGTAGAATCACGAACATTAAGAAAAACAAGTGCACCAAAAGAACGTTTAGCCATTATTCGCCCAGCATAAGAATATTCTTCACCATATTCTTCGGGTTTTAATGCCACATATTTTTCTTGTAGTTCTTTAGCAAAACCTGTTTGAGTAAATTTGTAAGGATAAGGATTAACTCCCAAGTCGCGGAGCTTACGCAAATTAGTTTTCTTTGCTTTAATTAAATCGTTCTCAACCATAAAAACACTTTATCCACTTTAAAAGTAATACTTGCTATAAGAAATACTTTGAAAACAATTATTAATTGTTCTAATGCCCGCGTCTTACTCCCTCTTCAATTTCCTGTAAAACAGCAGAAATATCTTCGGCTACACTTCCAATATTAATCAACCTCAATGAAAGGCTTGCAAAAGCATCTTGTGCATTAGCCTTATATATTTCATGCATACGCTCGTTGCGAGGAGTCACGCGAATTTCACTATACGGCTTAGCATTTATTTTCTTTGTCTCTTCCATTGTCAACTCAAGCCTGCTCAAAAAAACCCCCACATCTTTCCTCAGATTTTCTATTAGCAACACTTGGGAAGAAATATTATTTCTAGGAATATTGTGTTTGATAAAAAGCGATTTTATATACCCATCCAAATAAGCGTGTAGAATACCTCTTCTATGTTCCATTGAAAACCTTGAATTGCCAGTAATAGCACTCGAATCCATAATAATTTTTTTAAGTCTAGAGGGAGTATCAATTTTAGAACGAAAAATTCTCTTATCAAGAATGTATTGAAGCACAGGATCTATTCGTTTATTGTCCCATGCTTTACTAATAAACTTGGAGTTCTTCTTTGGCAAATTTGAAAGCAAACCCCCTTTTTTTCTAATCATTCGTCCAGTAAGATCAACCATTTGTTCAGCAGGAATCGGTCCACGGTTGGGATAACTTGTTTTTGGTTTTGTATGAATTGGTTTTGGAGACATTAACAAATAATATTCAAGGCTTGTTAAAAAGGTTTCTTTAGGATAGTCACAAAAGATTAAAAACACAAAAGGAGTTGATTATGTTATGGGAAAAGAATTAAAAGAAAACAAGGAAGAAAAACAAAAAGTAACCATTGACCCATGGGGAAAAGCACTTGTGGAAGATTATGAGCGACTCATAAAAGAATTTGGAATGGAGCACATTGAGAAAGAAAAATTTCCAAACCAAAGTTTGCAATTCAGGCGTGGAGTAAATTTTGCTACACAAGGAATTGAGCCAGTGCTGGAAGCAATGAAAAATAAAAAGAAATTTTATTGCTTAACAGGAATAATGCCTTCTAGCACAAAAATTCATTTGGGAACAGAAACGGTTGTGCAAAATGTTAGGTACTTTCAGGATAATGGAGCAGAAACTTATTTACTTATAGCTGACTTGGAATCACAAGCAACTCGCGGAGTGAGTTTAGAAGAAGGAAAAAAAAGAGCGATAGAGTTTCACATTCCTGCTTACGTTGCATTAGGACTTGATTTAAAGAAAACACATTTTTATTTACAAAGCCAAAACAAGGAAGTTAGTAATTTAGCAATAATTGCGAGTCAAAAAATTACTGAGAACGAGTTCAGAGCAATTTATGGTTCAGTTCATCCCTCAAAAGTAATGAGTGCATTTACCCAAATGGGGGACATTCTTTATCCACAACTAAAAGAAAGAATGCCCGGAGTTATTCCTGTGGGAATTGACCAAGCACCGCATATTAGAATGGTTAGGGATGTTGCCCGAAGATTAAAACAAGATTATAATTTCTTTTTACCAAGTGCGGTTTACAATAAATATACCAGTGCACTTGACGGTTCATTCAAGATGAGTAAGAATGAAGAAATAGGAAAAATAGAATTCCCTGAAGAAATGAATAGTGTAAAGAAAAAAATTAATAAAGCATTTACTGGCGGGAGAGTAACTATAGAAGAACAGCACAAATTAGGTGGACAACCAAATATTTGTGTTGTTTATGAGTATTGTAAAAACCATTTCATTAAAGATGATAAAGAATTGAAAAAAATGTTTGATGAATGCGTTTCAGGAAAAAATCTTTGCGGAGAATGCAAAGCAAAATATTGTGTAAAGAATGCGGAAGAATTCTTCAAAGCTTTTGATAAGAATTTTGGGAAAGCAAAGAAAGATGTTGCAAAACTCAATTTAATTGAATAAAAAATTGATTGAACAATTCAACAAATTATTAAAAAAATTATTTTCCTATATCCTCAAACCAAAGTTTTGGATTTGATTTAATAAAATTATGCATTAATTCAATACATTCTTTCGAATTCAAATTAATTAATTTTACTCCACGTTTTTTTAAATAAGCTTCTGGGCCCTTGAAATTTTTGTTCTCACCAATAACTACGCGGGGAATTTTGTATAGAAGAACTGCCCCCGAACACATATCGCAAGGACTTAAAGTAGAGTACAAAGTACACTTCAAATATTGTTTTTCTGAGAGCCTGCCAGCGTTTTCTAGACAATCCATTTCGGCGTGCAAAATTGAAGATTTTTTCTGAACCCTCTCATTGTGCCCTCGTCCAATTATTTTGTTATTAAAAACAAGAACAGAACCAATAGGAATTCCTTTTTCATTCAACCCTTTTTTTGCTTCAATAATTGCTTGACGCATAAAAAAAGAATGATTCTTGGAAGCAGTTTTTGGGTTTTTCAAATAGTTCACCTAATATTTTTTCTTCTCTTTTTTATTCATCCATTCAGTAAGAGGAAGCATGCATTCGGTTCGTTGAATTTTTAAAATTGGAAGTTTTCCTTTTACTTTCTTGCCTTTTATTTCATCATAAATATTTTTATCATCAAAACCAATATCGTGTGCATCCTTGGAAGTGCAACCATAATAGAGTTTCTTTAACCGAGCCCAACGAATTGCAGAAAAACACATTGAACAAGGTTCGCAAGTAGAATAAATTTCACAATCCTCAAGGTGGAATCGCTTAAGCTTTTTACAAGCCCTTCGAATAGCATTAATTTCTGCGTGAGCCGTAGGATCCTTACTTGAAAGCACTTCGTTATGTGCCTTCGCAACTATTTTCCCTTTACACACTATAACAGCACCAAAAGGACCGCCTTTGTTTGAGCGCAAACCCTTTTCCGCTTCGTGAATAGCCTCTAGCATGAATTTATTCATAAGTAATCAACATAGTAAGCGCTGTTTAGGATTATAAATATTAGTGTGCTTAATTAAAGCATGGATGCACAAAGTAAAGTAGATTTAATTAAGAGTTTTTCAGAAGAAATAATTACTGAACCCGAATTACTTAATCTATTTGAAACTAACAACAAACCGTTAGTTTACGACGGATTTGAACCATCAGGAATTGCTCCAATACACTTTGGTTTATTACGAGCAACTAACTTGAAAACAATGCTCAAAACAGGAGTGCATTTCAAATTGTATTTAGCAGATTACTTTGCTTTTGTAAATAACAAACTTGGCGGGGATTTAGAAACAATACACAAAGCCGGAGAGTATTTTATTGAAGTTTGGAAAGCTTGTGGAATCGATACAAATAAAATTGAGATTCTTTGGGCAAGCAAAGAAATGGATGAATTAAAATATTGGGATAGAGTATTAAAAATTGCAAAAAAAACTAATTTAAATAGAGCAATGAGAGCGATTACTGTACTTGGAAGAACAGAAGGAGAAAAGCTTAGTTTTGCACAATTAATGTACCCCATAATGCAAGTTAATGATATTTTTCAATTAGACTTGGACATTTGCCAAATGGGAATGGATCAAAGAAGAGCAAATATGCTCGCAAGAGAAATTGCTGATAATTACAAATGGAAAAAACCAATTGCAGTACACCACCCACTTTTATTGGGATTAAAAGGATTACAAGTTACAAGTGGAAATATGGAGGAAGCAAAAACTGCTTCAAAAATGAGTAAAAGTGATCCAAGTTCTGCAATTTATATGCACGAAACACTTGAGAGTTTAAGTAAAAAAATAAATAAAGCATATTGCCCCGAAAAGATTGTTGAAGGAAATCCAATAATGGATTATATGAAAAATATTGTTTTCAAAAACACAAACGAAATAAAGATTGAAAGACCAACAAAATTCGGAGGAGATATTTCATTTGAAAAATATACACAATTAGAAAAAGCTTATGTTGAAGGAAAACTTCACCCTGTAGATTTAAAAGTAAGCGCAACAAAAGAACTAAATACCTTGATTGAACCCGTAAGAATACACTTTGAAAAAAATAAAAAAGCAAAAGAGCTTTACGAAACAGTGAAAAAAGCTAAAATAACCCGTTGATTTTTTAAAATCAAGAGTGTGTATTTTGGTACATCAAAAACCAACTATTTTTTATTAATCTATACTGTACAATTAATACATGAAAAATACAAGAAAAATACTCCTTAAGAAAGGAAAAATAGCTTTGCGCTATCAGAGGGTTAGTGATGCAAAACGATTTTTTGAAATACTCACAAACAAAAACTTCAAATATTTTCATACTCGTGTTAAAAACATAGCGGACGAAGTAAACTGGCTTAGGGGCAACCCTGATAAAAGAAAAAATAAAGTAGAATACAATTTTACAATTTTATACGAAAAAAAAGTGATTGGAGGAATAGGAATAAAAATAAACCAACACCGGAAACACATTGGTGAAATAGGTTATTTTATTGATGAAAAATATTGGGGAAAAGGAATTGGAACCACTGCAACAAAACTAGTTGAAAAATTTGGTTTCAAAAAACTTGGTTTAAAGAGAATTGAGATTCTAATGAACATAAAAAACAAAGCTAGTGAAAAAGTTGCAATAAAAAACAAATACAAAAAAGAAGGAAAACTTTTGGGAGTGACTTACAGAAACGGAAAACCCACTATTAATTGGCTCTACGCTAAAATTTCGAGCTCGGATTAAAGAGGCTAAAACCTTTAAAAAGCCTTTTCAGCAAAATTGTTTTAATTAGTGTAATAAATTTTAATTGATGTGATGAAATGATTGATCCGAGAATTATTAGAGAAGATTTCGCGGGCGTGAAGAAAAACCTCGGAATGAGGAGACAACCCGAAGTTATTAAGAGGCTAGAAGACTGGGTTGCTTCAGATAAAAAATGGAGAGAACTAAAAGGAAGCGTTGATGAATTGCGCGCGGGCAGAAACAAAATTACTGAAGAAATCAAGATTGCAAAAGCACAAGGAAAGAGCATTGATGCGTTAATGAAGAAAGCGAAATCATTACCGTTGGATTTAAAAGAGAAAGAAGAAAAATTAAGGTTGCTTGAAGAAAAAAACAAAGAATTGATAATGAGAATCCCAAATTTGCTTCACGAGTCTGTTCCTTTTGGAAAAGATTCTGAAGAAAATGTTCCAATAAAAAATTGGGGAGAAATTAAAAAACAAAATTTTGAATTAAAACATCATGGAGAAATTGCAAAAGAACTTGGACTTGCAGAATTTGAAAGAGCAGTAAAAATTTCAGGAACAGGATTCTTTTATCTAAAAGGAGATTTAGCACTACTTGACCTCGCATTACAAAGACTTGCGCTGGATATTTTAATTGAAAAAGGATTTACCCCAATACAACCCCCATTAATGATGAATAGGAAAGCATATTCAGGAGTTACAGATTTGGGAGATTTTGAAACAGTAATGTACAAAATAGAGGGAGAAGACCTCTACATGATTGCTACTTCAGAACATCCAATGGTTTCAATGTTTATGGACGAAACACTAGAAGAAAAAGAACTTAAAGAACCAATAAGATTTGCAGGAATGAGTCCTTGTTTTAGAAAAGAAATAGGGAAACACGGATTAGATGAAAGAGGATTCTTTAGAGTGCATCAATTCAATAAAATAGAACAAGTAATTATTTGCAAACCCGAAGAATCCTGGAAAGAATTTGAATCCATTTCAAAAAATCAAGAAGTTTTTTTCCAAAAACTAGAAATTCCTTATCGTGTAGTTAATGTTTGCACAGGAGATATGGGAATAGTTGCAGCAAAAAAATTTGATTTAGAGGGTTGGTCACCAAGAGAACAAAAATATATAGAACTGGGTAGTTGCTCTAATTGTACCTCATATCAAGCAGTGAGATTAAACATAAAATACAAGAAAAAGGATGGAACAAAGGAATATGTTCATACCCTCAACAACACAATGGTTCCAACTACAAGAACACTTAGAATATTGATTGAAAATTATCAAACTAAAGAAGGTACAATAAAAATTCCAAAAGCTTTACAACAATATATGGGTGGAAAAACTGAAATAAAAAAATTAAATAAGTAATATTGAAAGCGAAAGAAATAAAACACTTTTTCTTGGACAAATCTTAATGGTGTCCAACAATAAGAGTGTTTTTATACTTGTGCATTTAATTAATATTTAATTAGCACTTAATAAAAAGTTTAAAGCCTAGAAATACCCAGTGATTATTATGAAACAAAAAATTCTAGCAGATTTACACACTCACTTGAATGAGAAAAAAATCAAGCCCAAAGAATGGTGGGGCGCAGTAAAGAAAAAAAAGCTCTCAATAATTGCAATTACTGAACACTCAGAATACAATCCAGAAAGCGCTTACAGGAAGCTGGTTGAAACAAAACCCCTTGGAATAATACTAATCCCCGGAATTGAAGCAAATACAAGTGTAGGGCACTTACTTATTTACGGGAAAGACGATTCAATATACAAAGTAAAGGAATTACAAAAAATCGGAGTAAATATTGAATTAGCATTAAAATTAGTAAAAAAACACGGGTTTCTCGCAAGTTTCTCTCATCCTTACGGGTGGAAAACCGATTCTGTTTGTTTAATAATTGGTGAAAATAAAGCAAAAAAAATAATTAAAAAATATGGAGTTGGAATTGAATACTATAACGGAATGCTTGGAACAGCAAACGGGTTTTTACTCGACGAAATGTGGGTAAAAAAGTTTTACAACTTTTTTGAATTTACCGAAAAAACTCGCCCGGCAAAATTATTCTTATTATCAAAACCAAGCGCAAAAATAAAAGAAAAAATAATAAAACTCACTGTAGAAACGTTTGAGAGAGTAAGACAAGGAATGGTTTTTTCTGAAAACGCAAAATTTATTACCGCGGGAAGTGATGCCCATTATCCAAAAAACATTGGCGGAGCAATAATTGAATTAAAAAAAATGCCTAAAAATGAAAAAGAATTTATTAGTATGTTAAAAAATAAGGAAGTGGTTTATGCTGGCCCAAATATCTATTCAAAAGAACCAATAGATATGTTAAAGAAAAAAGAAATGCTTTTAGGAATAAAATATATTGCTCAACGAAAATTAAAGCAACAAAAAGTTATAAAAAAAATTACTAAACGAATAAAAAATCAAAAAATAGTGAAAAAAATGGCTTCCAAAAAGCTTTTCAATCAGATTAAACCAAGAAATATTGTAGTTAAGTCAAAACAAATGATATTAAGGGTTAAAAATTTTCCAAAAAAGATAAAAAGAAGGGGGGCGATTAAGTGAAGTATTCAATAACGGACACAACAAATATAGAAAAAATCCCTCGAGACACACAAGAAATTCACCTTACTCGTCCAATAAAACTTAAAAAATTAAAAGCATTAATTGAAAAGTGCTCAATTAAACGCATAACAATAGCAACTTCTTGTTTAAGCAGACTTTCTTCTAAAACAAAAAAAATGATTAAAGAAAAAGGAATTGAACTAGGGATGGAAAAGTGCAGAGGGCGTCCAATTAGCTTGCCATTAGACAAATTATTAAATATTATTGAACTTAGAAAAGATTTTCAAACACTAAGAGAAATAGAAAAAGTTACAGGCATACCAAAATCAACAGTACACTATTTAGTAAAGTATGCAGATAGAGCTAAAATAAAAAAAGACAGAGAAGTTATTTATTTGAAATAATTGCGTACTAGCTTTACTGCCTCCTCAAGTACTTCAGTCTCATCAGCTTTTCCCTTCCATTGCGCTGCTCCCGAATGTCCCCCACATTCACCACCAAATTTTTCTGAAATTAAAGGCAATAAATGTTTCATTGAATTAAATTTTGTTTTCTCTTTTAATGCAGACTCAACTCTAACTGCTAAATGCGTGAAACCATTTTTTTCTTTCCCAACAACAAGAGAAATCTGTGCACCAAAATCAAGGAGTTTGGTTGCGGCCGCACCTTGGTAAAAAGAAAGATTACTAGTAACAATAATTATTTCTCTAGAAAAAGTTTTACTACTAATTTTAACAATATTAGAACGCTGCGCTGCTTTCAAAAAAGCGATTCTTTCCCCCTCAGGGATATTATGTTTAGCAAAAGAAAGAACTTCTGCGTAAGCATTTCCTGAGCGCTTCAAACAATCAGCAAAACATTCAAAACTTTCATTTGTTGAAACTAAAAAGTGCCCAGTGTCCTCAACAATACCGATGCAAGCATAAAAAAACATTTTTTTTGAAAATTCTTTTTGAAGAGAATTATTTTTAAATAAATTATAAATTACTTGAGTAGTTGAAACTGCTTCTTCCTCAATAAAACAACCCTTCTTACAAATAGCTGTTTTTTCAATAACGTGATGATCAAAAGCAATTACTTTAAATAATTTTTTTTCAAAAGCATCAACAAATGAAACCCTAATTTTCCCTAGTTGTTCAAAATCATTGAAATCAAAAAGCATTACTACATCAAAATCTTTTAGATTGGGATTTAATGTAAAAGTTATTTTTTGCTTTAGCGCAAAAGCATTCGCTTGCTCATTAATATGAGAAGGCACTCCAATACTCGCTTTGATATTTTTTGAACCAAGATAATCTTGGAGCATTGATGCTGAACAGAAAGAATCCAAGTCAGCATTCTCGTGAGCCAATAAAAGAATATTTTTTCCGCGCAACTCTTCGAACATTTTATCGAAAAGAACTATGGCTTTCAAGCTTAAAAACTTTTGTTAAGCTTTTTTTAGTTACGTTTCTTTTTATCTTCAGTTTTATCTTTATCAGAAGCCTTTCCTTCTTCTTGCTTCATTTCAGCTTCTAATTGTGATTTGATTGAATTAAGTTTCTTCAAAGTATTTTCTTCTTGTTTTTGTAAAGTCTTTACTCTCAAGCCAATGCTTTCTTCTTTTTCTTCAAGTTCTTTAATAACTTCTTTAGTTTCTTTTTGTACAAGAATGTTTCCAACTGCTTTCAAAACTTTTTCTTCCTTTGTTTTGCCTAATTCTTCAAGAGAAGCCTTAACCATCTCTAATTGCATAGAGGATTGCTGTTTTTGTGTTGAAATAGTGTAAAGCATTTGCCTATTTTTTTCAAACTCCCCAACTAATTGTTTTTGTTCTTCTTGATTCATTTAATCGCCTCCAATTTTTTAAATAAAAATAATGGTTTAGTAAAAGAATTCAGTGATGCACGCATCGCACTCTTATCTGTTGCACTAATGCTTGCACAAACTTTTTCTTTACTTAATTTTATTGTTGATTTGCTTCGCAAAAATTCTTCAGAAAACTCTGGCTGGATTGACTCAAAAAAAGACTTTGCTTTTTCTTTGGAATCAAAAACAACTTCGGATTCAAAGCAATACATTCACAAACCCACTTAATAGTTCGTTAATAATTACAACAAACCAATTCAAAATGCTTTAATTGTTTTAACAATTGGATCGCGCTTTTTGAACATTATTCTGTGTCCGCAATTAGGACAGCGAACCATCCCTTCTGAAACCAATTCTAATTCAGTTCCGCACTTCATACACTTAAAAGTCATTCAAATCACCAATCCAACCCAAATTAATTAAAAAATATTGATTATTATTAAATCCAACAAATTAAAAAAACAAAAATCATTTAAGTTTTGTTAGTATCTAACATCGCTTTCTCTACTTCGCGTTCGATTTCTTCCAAAGTAGTTGCTTTGCTTTCTTTTACTGTTTGCATCACTGTACTAAACGCTTTTTGTGAAACCATTTTACTAATCGCTTTACCAATTAGAGTTCTTGATTCATAAGCCCCGCCAGTAAATTCAGCTTCGCATTTTCTGCAGTGAAATAGCCCCGCTGCTCTTCGTTTAACATTAGAAAAACCACAAGAAGGACAAGGAATTGCTTTTGCTTGTGCTTGCTCAACTTTAATTAAGCGTTTCCTGATTCCAACTCCGTACCTAGAGCCTAATCGCCCAGTAGTCCAAACCTTTTTCGTGTTACCCA
>CAYLWD010000004.1:0-18831 GCA_964387305.1 uncultured archaeon | reverse complement strand
ACCCCCCTTTCGGAGAGTCTCTAAACCGCCCCCATCTTCATCATCTTGAGCTCTTCCGGAACGCTCCCCAATATTTTTGAATTTTCCAGATTCCAATTCTTTTATTATTTCTCTAGGATTTTTTGCCGTGGAATTAACCGGAACCGTACACGGATAACACCCAAGTGAACGGTAACGCTTTCCATTACCTTTATCAAAATAAAGATTAGTTATTGGAATTTTTTCACGAGCAATATATTTCCAAATATCTAATTCAGCCCAATCAAGAAGAGGGTGAATTCTTACATGCATTCCATGCGCAAAATCGGTTTTAAATTGATTCCAAAATTCAGGAGGCTGATTTGAAACATCCCACGCATTATAACTTGATCTGGGTGAAAAATATCTTTCTTTTGAACGACTACCTTCCTCGTCTGCGCGAACACCAACAATAACCCCGGTATAAGGTTCATTATTTTTATCCAAAACATATTTTTTAGTAAAGTGTTCAAAACGATAACGTGGCCATTTACCAGAAAGCGTATTTGTTAAAGCCTCTGTTTTCAAATTTTTACAACAATCAATTCTTGAAACATTCCCATCAGGAAATGTTTTTTTAGATTTAAGAGCATTTGAGTTTTCCCCATAAACCATGTTAAGCTTCCACTTAAATGCAAGTTCGTCACGAAATTTTATCATTTCAGGAATCTTATAATGAGTATCAATGTGTACTAGTGGAAATGGCACGTGCCCAAAAAACGCCTTTCTAGACAACCATAAAAGAACAGTACTATCTTTTCCTATTGACCAAAGCATCGCAAGACTTTTGAACTGACTATATGCTTCACGTAAAATGTAAACTGATTGACTTTCAAGTTCATCAAGTCTGTCCAAAAAACCACCAATATAATTAATAACTAAAAATTAGGGTATTTAATAGGTGTTGGAACAAAATTAAATTAAATCTTTTCTGCAATTATTACAAAATTTGTGGAAAACATTGCATTCTTTTTAATATCTAAAATAAAAAGAAACCACACAATTAAAAGAAATGGAAGTAAAACCCATTTTTTCCTATTAAAATAGCTTATTCTTCTATAAATCAATGCAGAAAGCGCTCCAAAAAAACCTGTTGTTGGAATAATTGAAATTTCCTTAAATCCAGATTTTTTTAAAAGTTGAGATATTGCTTCAGAAGAATAATTAGCATACAATTCATTGGCAGGCATTTGAGGAGAAATAAAAGACGTGGTGAAAACAAAACGCTTTTTGGGTTTTAATATCCTGTGAACCTCAATCAAAGCTTTTTCTGGATTGGAAAGACAATAAAAAGTTGCAATCGAAAAAGCAAAATCAAAACTTGATTTTTTAAAGGGAAGCTTATAAATACTAGCCTTAACATCAGCCCCCGATTTTATATCAACAGTTATCGAATTTTTCATTAGCATTGTAGAATATGACGTGCTTTTTTCTGCAGAACCAATTTCAATAGATTTATAATTCGAATATTTTTTTAATATAGGAAAAAGAACTTTTTCTGTGCTGTATCTAGAAGGAGAAATCCAAATATTCAAAAAAATCACTAATCCTCGCGTTTATGTCCCTTTATTTCAAATGAATAATAGAACAAATCCGGAAAAGGTAAAATCCCTTTTCCTTTAATTTCAGCAAAAAGTCCTTTTGCTCTAAAAAATTCAACTAAAGTTGTGGGTTTAAATAACCACGTGTGATAAATAAAAAAAGCAGTAGACCCAGAAAAATTTCCAAAGATGTAACCTAGCCTTATGCGCCAAAAGAAAAAATTTACAGTTCTTATGGAAAATTTTCCATTTCTTTTCAAAACTCGTTTAGCTTCGGAGATGAAATGATTTATGTCAAGAACGTGTTCAAATAAATAGTCAGAACGAATCTCACCAATAGAAGAATCCTTGAAAGGCCATCTTTTATTCAAATCAACAATACAATCAGGCTTCATTAAGGGGTCAAAATCACAATTAATCCAACCCTTAATTTTCTTTGATCCACAACCAAGGTTTAGTTTCATAAAGCAAAATAAGATTAAAAAGTTTTATATATCAATACCCAAAGGTTATTATTAAGTCAAGAACATTATTACTCTGATTTAAATGAATATTCTGAGAATGTGCGACTTTCCATCTAATAAAGAACTAAAAAGAGAAAATTCAATAATTGATTATGGACTTGCTATTACCAACATAATCCCCCAATCAAACGAATACAAAAAACTTGGGCACAAAGTAATAATATTTACTGGCGGATTCAAAAAAGCATTTTCAGAAGAAGTAAAGGGTTTCAAAGTTTACCATTCGAGAATTCCGAGAATTAAGAATTTTCTTTTTGGTTTTGGACTCCTGTCATCAATAAATGAAATTGAAAAAAAAGAAGGAACAATTGATTTAATTGTAATACACAACCCACTAACAGCAGCAGGATATTGGCCATTCACAAAATTACTTGGAAAGAAAACAGCAATATATGTTCACGGAACATTTACAATAAATAATTTTTTCGAAAAATTTATTTGCAAAAAAGTTTTCCAAAAATCAGACTTAATAATATGTATATCTGAACCGGCAAAAGAACAGGTTATTTCAATTTGTGATGAAGCTAAAGGAAAAATAGTAATAATTCGTAACGGAGTTGATACCGAGTTATTTAAACCAAGCGGAGCAATTAAGAACAAAATAATATTTTTTGGGAGAAACATCCCACAAAAAAATCTAGAAACATTTATTTTAGCTTCAAAAATAATTAAACAAAAATTTTCTAAGATAAAAATAATGGTAATAGGCTCTAAAGTAAAAGAAAAATCAATTGATTTTTCTGGAATACTTGAACAGAAAAAAATCCCTTCTGAAATAAGTAGAAGTATAGTTGTTTTTCCTTATTTACAAAATACTTTTGGAAAAACAACTCCCGAAGCAATGGCAGTAGAAAGTGTTGTGGTAGGAACCAATACAGACATCCCCGCAGATATTAGGACAAAAGGCTTCTTTTATAATGTCAAAAAAGCAAAAGATTCAAATTATTTAGCAAAAACAATAATTCGTGCATTAAAAAGTAATAGAATTGAAATTGGAAGAAAAGCAAGAAAGATTATTGTAGAAAAATATAGCTGGAAAAAGAATGTTGAAGAACAACTTAGAGTCATATCAAAGGGATTTAAAAAAACAAGTTAAACAGAAAATTCACTAATATTTGAACTGGCAAAACCATATTTCTTTGCCTTTAAGAAAATTGATTCAATCGCAGAAAAATGGGCTTTAGTTTGTAAACTCCAAGGGTGCGCCCACAAATGAAAATATTTTTCTTTTGATAGTTTAAGAGCAAGCATTAATCTAAAAATTTCAGTTGGTTTTGTACGATAAAAATATGCTGTTCTAGGAACTTCAATAAGTTTTCCTACCTTACGGGGCAAATTAAAATCAAGAGAAGGAAAAGCACCATAATTTAATAGAAAATTTTTTGGAGTTGGAAAAGAGGCAAAATGAGTGTATCCATGCGAAGGCAAAATTGATAGGTGATTAACTTCATTTCGCGGAAAAACAAATGATTTTGGTTTAACCCCAAACTTTCTGAAAGCGCGTGAAGATTCTTTTAAATCAGCCTCAGCAAAAAATTTTGAACATTTTTGAAAGCTTAAATGAGAAAATGAATGAGAAGATATTTCTGCGTCTGATGAAACTATTTTTTCAACTTCCTTAGGCGCATAGAGTAATTTATTCAAATTTAAATTTAATTCAAGAAAATTTTGTGAATTAGACATTTTATTAAGACGCTCAGCATATTGCTCTGGTGATGAAAACAAAATGCTTCCAGAAATAGCATAAGTAATTTTTATTCCATGTTTTTTAGAAATTGCCCCTAGTTTTTTTATAACATTCAAATCCACAGAATATGGAACTTTGTTATCTCCATAGTGCCCCTCAAAATCAACTGAAAAACAAAAACCAACCATTAAATCAATCTGCAGTAAATGGTATTTAATACTGTCGGAGCAATAATAAAAAATGAAACACACAATTGTAGCCCTAGCAATAGATGATTTTAATCCAGGATTGATTTATCCTAATGGAAAAGAAGAAAAACTCTTAAGAAAACTCTTTTTAGATTACCCAAAAATTAAAGTTACTTGCTTCTGTTCACCAGCATATAGCTACACTAATAACAAACACTATAATTTTCTTATGAGAAATATACCTTATCTTAGACAATTTTACAAAATCAATAAAAAAAATCTCTTTGAAAACAATTCTGATTGGATAAAATATTTCAAAAAAATAAAAAATATACAACTTGAAATTCACGGTTTTAGCCACTATAATCCAATTAAAGGCAATGCTCAAGAATTTTTTGGACTAAATAAAAAGCAAACATCTGAAAAAATTAGTGTAGCATTAAACGAATTTCTAAAAGTTGGAATTAAACCAAAAGTTTTTTCCCCCCCTGGATGGGGAATGAATCCACATATTATCAAAGAATGCAATTTTAAAGGGTTGAATTTTGCTGGAACTTTCTATGATCAAAACAAAAAAACATTTTCAGGGAAACAAATGAAAAGTGGGTTTAAAATAGAAAAATATAACTCAATAAAAATTATTCCGCGTAATTTGAGTATTGCAGATAAAAAAACAAAGAACATTAAATTTGCTGCTGAAAAAGGAATAATAAATTTTCAGGCACATGCAAAAAATATTGGTGTAACCAACGGAATAACAGTTGAAAATATAAAAAATCTTAGAGAAAAACTTGATTTTATTAAAGAAAATTACAAAATAGATTATCGTTTTTTTAGTGAATTTTGAAATAAACTATTTTTTAACACACAAAAAAGTAAATCCTGTTGAAAGAAAACTTGGAAATAATCTTTTCCCAGTATACCCTTCAGTTACAATTTTGAGATTTGAATTCAAAATAATTTTTTTAGAACGAGCGAGACTAAAAAGCCTTATGTGAGAATGATCCTCTGATAATACTTCAGGTAGATTACCCAATAGAAAAGAAAGTCTAAATCGCCAATTTAAGTGGTTTGTGACATTAATTAAAACATATTTTCTTGAAACCCGGGACATTTCTTTTACCAAGGATTCAGGTTCTATTATGTGCATCAAAACTTGATTACAAATCACACAATCAAAACTTGAAGACTTATATGGTAGCCCCAAATCCAAATCAGCTTTTTTCACTTTTAAACCCTTAGAAGAAGCTACTTTCAAAGAAACTCCTGAAACATCAACCCCCTCAGATTTTATACCCCTTGCTTTCAATTCAATCATTAAGTCTCCTTTACCACAACCAACATCAAGCACAGAAAAAACTTTTGGAAGAAGTGAAAGGACAGAAGAATTTGAAGAATTTAGTCCAGACAAGGAAAGATCCTTTTTGGCCCAAATTGAATTATGATGTATCTCTTTAAATGAAACCATCTACAAGAAATAGTCGATGTAATTAATAAATCCTACTGAAAGAAGCCTACAAGCATAATTGAATCAAAACTATTTTATATACTATAATTCAAAGTCTATTGTGAATATAACAAATATTTTGAATGAAAACTATCGTTCCAGAAAAGCATACTTTTACAGAATGGTAAACACAAAAAAAATAAAACGAGAACTCGGCAAAGGTGAAGATTATCCAAATGCAGTGAAACGTTTTGAAGCTGCTTTTGCAAAAAAGATTGGTTCAAAAAAAGCAATTCTTTTTGGATCAGGAAATCATGCGCTTGAAACTGGATTAGACACAATTGAAATAAATAAAAATGAAGAGACAATAGTTCAAGCATTTACTTGCAAACAAGTTCCAAAAATAATTTCTACCAAATCAAAAACAAGACTAATCGATATTGACAATACATACAATTTGGACATAAAAAAAACGAAACTCGGAATAAATCCAAAAACAAAAATACTTTATGCAATATATTCTTATGGAAAAGCAATTCCATCAACAGAAATTGAAGAAATTTGTAAGGAAAAAGAAATTACTCTAATTGAAGATTGCGCACACTCAATTGGAGCAAGAAATGGGCGCCTTACAGGCACTATTGGCGAATTTAGTATATTTAGTCTACGAAAAAATTTGCCTGCTGGAAATGGAGGAGTTCTTTGCACTTCCAACAAAGAACTATATTCAAAGATTATAGCTTTTAGAGGAGAACCAACTCAAGAAAATAAACTCTCTGAAAAAATTCTGGAAGAAGGACTTGTTTTTATGAAAGAAAATTTCAGAAAAATTTCTTTTCCATACATACTGTTAAGCAAATTGGGATATGGTGAATCAGAAATTAATAGAAAGCTTATTGATTGTTTTCACATAGCCCTAGCAAAATCATCTATAGATTTACTTGATGAAATAAACAAAAATACTATACAAAACGCAAAACTCTTGATGAAAGAACTGGGCGAAGAAAAATTTTACTTTAATAAAGACTCAAAAAAGGAAGTAAACGTTTACACTAGAGTGCCGGTTTATTTTAAAAAACCTAAAGAAAAGACGGAAATAATTTGGGCAAAATTACAAGAAGAAGGATTTGAGACGGGACTTTATTATAAAAGTGATTTTTATAAAACAGCAGGGTCACAAGCAAAATTATTTCCAGAATCAATAAAAGCAGCTGAACACATGGTTCCTGTTGGAGTACAAGGATTAAACAAACAACAAATTTTTGAACTAGCTCAAAGATTAAAAGACTTTTCAAAATAAAAAAAATTAGATACTTTGGTAAAAATAAATAATTTATTAAAAATATCAATTCTTTTTTAATTTTGAAATAAATGATACAACCCCAAATTTCTTTTTGTAAGCATGATAACTAACTTCAGAACCAAACTTTTTCTTAAAGCGATTAACATTGCTTTCTTTAGAACCTTCTTCAACATTAACCGCAATATTGCTTAAATCAAATTGCTCAAAACCATTATTATTAGCCCATTTAATCGCGTGCCATTTTAACACATCATTTGGAAATAATTGTCTTTTCTCCCAGTTACTAGAAATACTTAACTCGTAAGTGCTTTTTCCAAGCGCACCAATCATTAATCCTGCACAAAAAACATTATCCAAATCTCTCAGCACAAAAAACTTGCCAAAGTTTTTTTCAATTATTTCATTATAAAGCGCATCAAAATACTCTTTTGGATAAACTTCCAAACCAATTGATTCGTGATGTTTTTTATAATTAGAATAATAATCCTCAATATCAGAGAAAGTTCCTTCATAAACATTTGAATTAAGCGATTTTACTTTTGAAAGATTCTTTCGAGCAGCGTGCTCAAGCGAATTAAATAATGCTTCTTCGCTTTTTTTTAATTGAAGAACAACATTGCACATTTCAACACTTTCAAAAGTCTTAAAAAAATCAGAATTATCCCACAATGGGGAAGTCCAAATGGTTAATGAAATAAGTTTCCTTTTTTTACATTCATTTTCTACTAAATCAATTAATTCAATAAAATCAGAAGAATTTCTAAAAACAGGGGGAGCAAAAGCAATAAATCCCTTGCCTAAAACTCCCGCAACTCCTTTCAAGGATTGTTCAAATCCAAGTAGCATCGCATTTTCAGATTTAAAAAATATTGGCTTAAACGAAAAAGTTCTTTGCATTACTTTGGCATAAGCGAAAGAATTGTATATATGAGCATTATCAAATTTTAATAAATCTTCATCCCAATTTTCTGGAACTTCTTCTGAGACCAAAATATCCTCTACCATAATAATTACTTTCCAACGGCAATTAATAAAGCTTTTGAGACGAAAACGCTTAAGAATAATATTAAAAAGAAAAGAAAGAAAAGTAATGTATGGCTTGGAAGATTTCTGTAATACTTAATGCTTATAATGAAGAAAAAGATTTGCCTGATTGTATTAAGTCACTAAAAAATCAAAGTGTAAAACCATTTGAAATAATTGTTATTGATAATGGAAGCAAAGACAAAACTGTTGAAGTTTCGAAAAAAGCTGGCGCAAAGGTTTACACAATAAAACCACGAAGTAGAGGACTCGCAAGGGATTATGGTTGGAGAAAAGCAAAAGGAAATATTGTTGCTTACCTTGATTCAGATATGATTATAAATAAAGATTGGGTTAAAGAAATATTAAAAAAATTTGATGAAGGGGCAGACGGAGTAATTGATAGAATTCACGTGTGGAAACCAAATAATGCCTTCACTGAAAGTCTCGACGCATTTTATTCATTTAGAATTGAAAATAATTACGAACCATTTTTAGCATGGGCATATAAAAAAGACTTGCTGGAAAAAGTTGGGGGGTTTAAAGATATCTGGATAGAGGATGGAGAACTAGGAAAAAGATTTCTAAAAGCAGGATATAAAATAAAATTAGCAGAAAAAGCAATTAGGTACCACAAAGGCCCACCAAGAGAATTTAGAAACATGCTAAAAAGAAATTATTTTTTCGGAAAAAACGAGGCAATAGGAATTTACAAAAATCACCCCGAAGCTCTTCCAAAAATAAGAATTGTTACATATTCAAGTTTTATTATTTCATGGATACTTGCACTATTTTTTGCATTATACTCGTTGTGGGCTCTTGTTTGGTTGCCTTTGTCAATTTTATTGTTGTACATTGCCTTGCTTGTAAAATTTTTATTTTTACAAAAAGCAATTGGAAAAGTTTCATTAAAAAATTGTTTATTTATAACTTTGAGCTCAACAATAAGAGCATTAATATGGCCCGCGGGAATAATTAGAGGATATTTTTTCTAAAAATTATCGAGAAGCGACTCAATTTAGAGTTGATTCAACAACGAATTTTTTTTTTCAAACTCAGAATCATACTTCTTGAACCACTCAATTGTTTGTTTTAAACCATCATCAAAAGAAATCTTTGGAGTCCAACCAAGCAATTTCTTTGCTTTTGAAGAATCTGCATACATCCTCCAAATCTCATTCGGACGATAAGCAATATCACCAATACCAACTTCTGAAGAAGAATTAGAATATTCAACAATTTTTTTTACAAGATTAGCAATTGAAACTTCCTCTCCGCCACCAATATTAATAACTTGTCCAATTGATTCTTTTTTCTCAGCAGCAAGCAAAAAACCATCAATAGTATTGTCAACATAATTAAACTCGCGTGTTTGTTCACCTTTTGTAGTGCTAATCCGTTCGCCTTTTAGAGCCTTAATTATTAAATCAGAAATTACTGCTGATGGGGTTTGGTAAGGTCCAAAAACATTAAATGGGCGAATAACAGAAATTGGTAGATTTTTTTCGCGTTGCTTCATTAGGGAGTAAAGTTCCCCAGCATATTTTGTAACAGAATAAGGACTGGATGGATTTGGAATCATTGTTTCAACAAAGGGCACTGATGGTTGCAAACCATAAACTTCGCTAGTGGAAGTATAAACAAAACGTTCGTAGCCATCATAACAATCAAGCAAATTTGCTGTACCCTTTGCATTAACATCAAAACATTCTTGAACATTAGAAAAACTTCTACCTACGTGATTGAATGCAGCTAAATGAAAAATTATTTGAGGAGAAAGTTTGTTTACTGCTATAAGAGAATCTGAGTTTCTAATATCAGCTTCAATTATATCAACATTATCCCAAAGTGGGCTCAACCGAACATTATTCACTTTGGCTTTATATTGAACAAGAACAGAAACATTAGCCCCTTCAGAAACCAAGCGTTTTACTAAGTGACTACCAATAAAGCCCGCTCCTCCAGTAACTAGAACTTTTTTTCCTTTTACAAATCCAGACACAAACTCACCTTTTGAAATATTATTCTAAGCAAAAAATAATAAACCTGCTTTTTAGACTATTAAAAAATTAATCTAAAACTTGGCTAAAAAATCCAATCTTTTTCTCAGCCTCTGTTTTTTCGTGTTCAGTATTGAATGTAATATGTTCACCATAATGTTTTAGAGCAAACATTTTTCCTGACTTTATTGAATTATTCAAAAATCCAACCCAGTCACCATCAGGTATATTATTAAGTATTTTCTTTTCAAAAACAAAAAAACCTATATTAAACCAAAAAGGAAGAAGGGGTTTTTCATTATACTTCACTACTTTTCCATCATGAGTTTCCATTAACCCAAAGGGGCTTTGCATTTGATAAAGAACATTTGTTAAAGAAGAATTTTTTGACTTATGAAATTCCAACAACTCTTTTATATTTATATCCGCAATAGTATCTCCATAACACACTAAAAATTTTTCTTCACAAAACTTTGATGCATCAATTATTCTTTTCAACATAGAAGCTGATTCACCCGAATCAACAAATTTAAGATTCCAATTCTTTTTTGCAAATCCATTAACTGATTTTTCTACAAGTTCTGATTTATACCCCGTACACACAATAAAATCGTTAAACCCCTGTTTACTAAAAAAATTCATTAAATACTCAAGAACAGGCTTTCCATTTAAAGGAACAAGAGGTTTTGGAATGGATTCAGTTAGTGGTTTAAGGCGAGTGCCTTTTCCACCGCAAAGAAGAACTATTTTATACAATCAAACCACCATAAATAGAAAATAATACCCTTATTTTAAAGCAACATGGTACACTTTTCCACTATATCCGTCAAATAAAAGTATTAATACTTTTTGTGAAACAAGTGAAGAAAGTGTACTTTCGTTCCACTTCTCAGGCACACCATATTTAATTTGAACTAAATGAGTAAATTTTCCGCTCGAAAGATAATTATAAAGATTTTCAGGAGTATCTTGATCAAAATCAAAAGACCTTGCATTTCCTGCAAAATTTTTTGAAGTTAATCCGGTATAAAAAGATATTTCTTTTGATTTTGAAATAGTTGCTATTTTTGGATTATCAAGAGAGCTTATAAAAGAATACATTGGAATAGCTTTCTGCTCCATCGAATTGTAATAATTAGCAGAAAAGACTATTGTAAAAATAGAATAAATAACAAACAGTACAATAAAAATCGAAGCTACATTTTTGAAAATTTTTTGTTTTTCGATTTTCTTGTACTCATTAATAAGCAAAAAACCTTTACCGAACATGTATCCTACAAAAGGGACTCCTATCAAAAAATATCTTGTATTGAAAACACCCGCTTGGTTTACAAAAAAACCTATTCCGATTGAGATAATAAAAAGAATTAAAACAAGGGAATCAATAGAATAAAAAAAAGAAGACAAATCATTAAGGTTGAGATTTATAGATTTAAAAAATCCCAACAAAATCATGAGTAATATAGGCAAAAAAAAGATTACTGCAAAAAAAATACCTAATTGAACTAAAGGACTGGGTAAGAACGAAAGTTGAGTTTTATGAATATCAAAAAAATCAAGATAACCTAAAAGAATGTTTGATGGATTAAATACCTTTGGAATTTGATCAACAAGCTCTGAAACACGCGAACTATTTACTGTTTGATCTCCTGCTACAGAACCCATAAAAAATGATGAAAAAACAAGATAAAAAATAATTGCAAAAAGACCACAAAAAAGAATAGCTACAAATTCTTTCTTTGACCGCCTAAATGAAGCAATAGCAAAAAAAATCAAAAAGATTGGTGAAAGGACAAAAGCATTAAATTTAGAGAAACATAATAAAAGCATTAATAAAAAGAAAAAAGCCACTTTGTATAAAGATGTTTTGCTACGAACATCAATAAAACTGAAAAAAAGAATCATGAGCGCAAGAATAATATTAATCGAAAAAAGTTCAACATAATTAGTGGAAGAAATGCGAGCAAGAAAAGGAAAAGCAATTACAAAAACCATTGGAAAAATTGAATTTCCTGAAAAAGTTTTTCTAAAAAATTTGAATGAAAGAAAAATAAAAATTCCAAAAAGTATTAGTGGAAAGATTTTTACGAATGGCCATGAAAAGGGAAGATTGGTAGCAATAAAGAACCCCGCAGAAAAGATGTGATAAGCAAACGGAGGAGCATCACGGAGCCAATCATTTCCAGAAACAATATCCCTAATAACCCCTAAATGATATACTGCATCAGCATAAGCTGGCTCAGGAGTAAAAAAAATTGAAAAAACTCTTACAGCAACAACTACAAAGAATAAAACAAAAAGGATTTTTTTTAAAAGTGTAACCTGAAAAAACTCCTTATCGACAAATGCACTAAGAGAATTCCAATAAGTTTCAAACAAATTAGCCATAGGTAATATAACCAATACACCCCTTAATAAAAATTGTTGTACAATCCCAAAATCAATATACTCAAGAAATGAATAAAATGTTAATAAAAGAAAAAAGTAACTTAATTACAGAAGAAAGGGTTTTATTGTTCAGTGAAATTAATTAAAAAAAGGGGTTGGATTAAGTTAAATAGAATCGTCTAATGTACAAAAAGAAATAAAAATGCTTTATCCTAGGTTCAATTAGAAGATAGGTGGATAAATTGGATTTATTGTGTATTGGATTTGGCTTTGTCGGGAAGGCTTATGCTATTTTATTGAGGGAAAATGGCCACGAAGTAAAGGTCATTACAAAAGAAGATGAAACAAAAACTGATTCAGAAAAATATGGTTTTACTCAACCCATAAAAAATGAAATATTTGATGTAGCAATAATTGCAGTACCTACTCCTTCGAATGAAAACGGGTTTAATTCTGAAATTATTGAACAAGCAATTAATACAGCAATAACAAAACATTCTTGTAAAAATATTATAATCAAATCAACAGTACTTCCGGGAACAACTCAAAAATTTTCAGAAAACTACCCCAATACTGAATTTTATTTTTACCCCGAATTTTTGGAAGCAAAAAATCCTATTGGGGGAGTATTTAATCAAAAAATAAAAGTTTTTGGGACTAATAATTGGACTGAAGAAAAAAAGAGATTTATTAATGAATTATTCAAACTTAACGAAATTGAGTTCACGAATTTTGAGACTGCTGAAACAATAAAATACGCTCACAACCTATGGCTTACGTGCAACATCTCTTTTTGGAATTCAATGTTAAAAACAAAAAACGAAAAAGTTGATTTTGAAATTGTTTTAAACGAAGTGCACAAATCAGATTATTTTGGGAAGCACCCGTGGGTTATAGGAAAACCGTTTGGAGGAGACTGTCTACCAAAAGATTTGAAAGCATATATCCATTTAATAAAATCAGATTCAATCCACAAAAAATTTATTGAAAATATAGAGCGCGTTAACAATCAAATCACATAACAACACAGTAAAGTTATTTTTATGAAAAAAAATATTTTAAAAAAGTGCATTGCTTGCAGAAATACCCAACATGAATTATTTACAGAATCAAAAGACAGGTTATACAATTTTCCTGGAAAGTGGAAAATTTACAAATGCACAAAGTGCGGGTTGTTATCACTTAATCCGGCCCCAAAAAATTTATCCAAATATTACCCCAATAATTACATGGTATACCAAAATTTTTCTGAATATACTGTCCAAAATTATAAAAAACTTGCGTTAAAAAATCACTTTGGATACACCCATTTAAAAACAAAAAACAATATTTTAGAAATTATAAAATCAGAACTGTATTATTTTGCATCAATTTTTAATAATAGTCGAATAATCCCTTTCAAAAAAGGATTATTATTAGACGTGGGGTGTGGGAACGGCGAATTTTTAGCAACTCAAAAACAACTTGGATGGAAAACAATCGGAATTGACTTTAATAATATTGCTTGCAAAGTAGGAAAAAAACACAACTTAAAAATTATCTGTGGGGATTATGAAAGTAAAAAAATGAATCAAAAATTTTCTACAATAACTGCAAGTTTTGTTCTTGAACATACAAAAAAACCAGATAAATTTATAAAAAAAGCAAATAGTGCATTAGAGACAGGCGGGCAAATAATACTAGACGTCCCAAACTCTAATGCCTTGGATATGTTAATTCTAAAAAATAAATCATATTCACTGGACAGCCCAAGACACCAATTTATATTTAATAAAAAAAATCTTAGCAAATTGTTAGAAGATAATGGATTCGAAGTCATTAAAATTACTCATCCGCCAGCAAATGGGCATTTTATAAAAAGCATTAATAATTTTCTAACATCAAAAGGAATTAAATATTCTTTTGCACCAGAAAATAAATTTTTTTTGTTTATAACTTATCCATTAAGTTTTTTTGAACTAAGTCCAGAAATACGAGTTTTTGCAAAAAAAATAAATAATGTGAATTAAATGGAATACCTCTTTTCACCAACCACCTTTCTAGTAAAAGAAATATTTAATCCAATATTGGGTTCGGAAGGAAAATATTTTTATTATTCTCTAGAAAAATCATGGTTAAGCCACAGGCAATTAATTGAAGAAATTAAAAAAATCGGAATAACTGCTTTTTTTTCCGGAATCAAGGACAAAAATGCTACTACTACTCAATGGGTTTGTTTTGATAGAATGCTTAGTGAAGAAGAAGCAAGTGTATTTGCGGAGCAAGGAATTCTTGTTGAGTACAAGGGACAAAGTAATGAAAGAATTTTTGTTGGAGCACACAAAGGGAATGGGTTCAAGGTTCTTGTAGAATTTAGTGAAAAAGAAATTAAAGAACTAAAAAGATTTAGCGCAAAAAATGAGTTGGTTTGTAATTATTTTGGAGAACAAAGATTTGACCCTCGAGTGAAAGAATTTGCTAAAGCTATTAGTGAAGAAAAATACGAAGATGCACTAAAACTTTTTCTTACCGCCACTGGAAAGTTGGATTCAGAAAAAAGTAAGGTAATTAAAAAAAGTATTAGTGAGAATTGGGGAGATTGGAAAAAAATTTCTGAAGAAGAAAACATAAAAGGAACAAAAAAAGAACCGCTCTTTGAATTCTTGCAAAAAAATCCACAAAAATTTGTAGAAGCATTTACTTTAACTGAACAAAAAAGCTTGAAAATTTTTATTAAAGCTTGCCAATCTTTGAGATTTAATTCAACTCTCAACGAAGAAGCCCTAAACAAGAAACCAAAAAACATTTACTCGCAAATATTTGGACAAAAATTGGCAATGAGTGCTTCGAAAGCATTCAAAAGAGAAATAGAAATTAATGCAACCAGTTTTGAGAAAAAATTTACTAACGCAAAATTATCAAGAAAAACTTTTTTTGCTGCAGAAAAATTTAGAGTACTAATTGAAACAAACCAGAAAAACAAATATTGGCTTGGGTTTGAATTAAGACACGGAGCATATGCAACTGTTTTCTTGAAATATTTAGAAGCGTGGCTTAACAGCAGGCAATCTAAATAAAAATATTAAATAAAACCAAAAAAAGAAAATGCCCCAATTGATAACAAAGTAACCATAATTCCTGCAAGTGTTACCCCAAGAATACAAGCAATTGTAAATTTTTTGAAACTAATTCCAAGGAAATGAGCAACTAGCGCCCCAGTCCAAGCACCCGTACCTGGAAAAGGAATTGAAATAAATAAGGCTAAACCAATTAACCCATATTTTTCAATTAATTTTTTTGAATTTTTTTGAGCACGGAGCACTAATTTGTTATAAATTTTTTCAAAAGAGTTGTAACGCAAAACAAAATGCAAGAATTTGCTTAAACAAAAATAAACTATTATTCCTGCAATAATATTTGCTATAACACAAACAAAAAAAACCAGTACTGGGTCAAGAGCAAAGCCTTGTACGGTCCCTAAAAAAGGAACTCCCTTCACTTCATGAAGAATACCAATAGGAATACTCCAACGCAATTCAAAAATTGGGAACATTGAAAGGAAAAAAAGCCAAAGCAATTCATTAATCAAACAAAAAACCTGAGAAAGAAAGAGTCAAAAACCTTTAAATATGGAAAGTTACTTAGTTTAAGCACAGTAGGGGATGATTGATTGAAATTAAAAAAAATTATATTTCTTGTTACAGTAATTTTTTTGTTACAAACGGTTTTCTCTGCAGCTTGGAGTGGAACAGGACTTGATTTAAATGCAAGTTCAGCAAAAAATCTTTCTGGTTTCAAAGCAACAATAAATTATTCTGGTGCTGACCTTAATGCGGTTTGTTTTAATACCAGTAACAGTACTTCTGGAGCTAGTTGTTATTCAACAGAACAAGCCCAACCGAGTTTCACAATTGATTTGAATACTAGTGTAATTAACCTTACTTCTGATGCGAACTATTCACTATATGCATTCTTACTCCAAGACGATTTGAATTATTCTTTATCAAGTTTAGAATATTTAATTATTGATAGTACGGCTCCGGTAATTAGTGCATCGTATCCAGCAAATGGAATGGATTACAATAAAACCACAGGGTATGTTTTTGATATCAACTTTACAGAAACTGGCTCGGGACTCGGAACCCCTTTAATAATTCTTAATGAAACTGCCAGTGAATTAGATGATGGAGATACTTTTCCTGTTGGAACTGGTCTCTTAAATGGAAATAACTACACAATAACTATTGATGTAAATGATTTAGCCGGAAATAATTTAAACACAACAATTACTTTTCACATTGACGGAAACGTTCCAACCCCAACTGTTTTTACGAATGATTATTTAACCACTTGGACAAACGATTCTACACCAACATTTACAATGCAAGCAACTGACGATAGAAATGTTGCAGGAATTGCATTATCGTGTAGTACTTCAGGACCTTGGCTTACTGCTAACGTAACAAACACCGCTAGTTATAGTGGAACAAGTGCTGATTTGAATATACTTTCAAGCACTTATGGTTGCTCTGCGAGTGATGGGAACAAAGCCGTTTATTTCAAAGCCATTAATAGAGCAGGAAATTGGAGTACTACTTATGCAACTACTTATGTACACTACGACGGAACAGCCCCAAATATTCCAACAGGATTAATTGCAACTCCTGGGAGTGGTAAAGCAATTTTGAGTTGGACAGCAGCTACTGATGCGAGTTCAGGAATAGAGGGATACAAAATTTACAAGAACAGTAGTTATTGGGCAAGTACTACCAACACAACAATTGATGTTAATGGGTTAACAAACGGAACACTATACACTTTCAAAATTAAGTCATACGATGATGTTGGTAATGAAAGCGAATATAGTGATATCGTAAGTTGTACTCCTGCCGCAACAGTAGTAACTGCAACACCCACAGTAACCTTGGATTCTAATGAAGTGTATTATGCAAAAAATGGACAAGTACTAAATGTTTCGTGCTCATTTTCACAAACTATTAATGGAGCAAAAGCATTGTGTAAATATTATAATCCAACACAAAGCACTGCAACAACAGTAGCTGGACCAATTGATGGAGTAACTTCTGTTTCAGGAACAATTACAATTGCAGGAACAGATTATGAAAAAATAGGCTGTTGGTGTGCAACTGATGATTCAAATGTTGGACTAAGTGCAGTGACAATAAAGTATGTAACAATTGATAACAATGCCCCACAAATAAATTGGGTTGAACAAGATAACAATAGTAATACACTTACTGGAACCACAAAAATAGTTGTGACTGTTGTTGACAACATAACAATTCAAAGAGTTTATTTTGAAATTGATGGTAATATGGTAAATGGAATACAAGATGCAAACAATTCCAAGAATTATTATACAAACATAGACACAACGAAGATTAAGAACGGAAATTACTCAATAAAAGCAATTGCACTTGACTCCGCCAAGAACATAACTGAAAAAGCAAAACAATTTGAATTTTTTAATCAATTATCTCCGGAAGAAGATGCAACTAAAGCAATAAGCGATGCGGAGCAAGCAAAAATTATTGTTGATAATTTAGTAAAATACTTTAAAGAACAGGGATTGGTTTTTCCAAATGACTTAGAAATAAAACGCTTAGAAGCAGATGCTCTATTTGAACAAGCAAAAAACGCGGGGACAGATTATTTAAGCGCAAAACAAAAAGCAAATTCAGCAAAAGAATCTTATGATGAAATAACCAATAAGACTAAGTCAAGCGTTTCGGAACAAACAACCGCAAAATATGATATCGCAATGCTACAAGGTGCATTAGATAATTCTGGGTTAAGTTCAGAAATTATTTTAGAAGCAAAGAGCATAACTGCACAAATTACTGTTACAAGAAAATTAGTAATAATGAAAGTTGGGGAAGTAGGAAAAGAAAAATTACAAGCAAAAATAGAAATAATTATAATAAATGACGGGAACGAAAGCACAGTAACTATTAGAGAAATAATTCCAAAAGAATTTATTGATTCAGCAACAAAATTATTCGCGAGTCACAACATAAGAATAATACAAGACGACCCAATAGTAGAGTTTGATTTGAACATGGTAAATGGAGAAAACAAAATCTCTTACGGAATTGGAGAAATAAGCGAAGAAAAAGCTAGAGAATTTATTGATGGAAATATTTTAGCAAAATTCAGTTCAGCTCCACTAGTATTACCCTTACAAAACCAAGGAATTGATTTCATTCAATTGGCTTTCTACGGAATGCTAATATTGTTAGTAATAGTTGTTTTACTAATAATTGTGCTTTTCTTAACAAAAAGAAAAGGGAGTTTGATCGGAAAAGATAGTGGAATACTTGATAAAATAAAATCTAGCACAAAAATAAAAAATTTCAAGGAAAAATATTAATTTTCAATCAAAGCGTTTAAAAAACACTTTTCTTAATCAATTAATAAAATTAAAGTTACTAAAAAATTACAAATAGTTGGTTGTGTGGAAAAATATGGAGAATATAGTTATAGTGGGGGCGGGACCAACAGGATTACAAACCGCGATTAAACTAAAAGAAGAGGGTTTTTCTTCAGAAATAATTGAGGAACATGGCGAAGTTGGAGTTCCTGAAAATTGCTCAGGACTCATTTCTAGAAAAGGAATTGAGGACCTAAAAATTGATGTAAGTGAATGCTTACAAAACGAAATAAGGGGCGCAAGAATTTATTCTCCTTGGGGAACACTACTAGAAATAAAGCG
>CAYLWD010000003.1:0-21628 GCA_964387305.1 uncultured archaeon | reverse complement strand
TGACAAAGTCGTATCCCCCTTTTACTTTACAGGTTTGATTCAAACAGCCTCCGAGGTCGGGATGTGTATAATTGATTCCTGTATCTATAATTGCTATTGTTACTCCACGCCCAGTATACCTATAGTTTTGCCACACATAATCAGCACCTATTTTTTGGGTAGAGTCATCAAGCAGTACATGTGCTGTGTAATTTGGTTCAACCAATTCAACAAAAGGAAGTTCCTTTATATTCTCGGCTTCCTCTTCAGTAATATTCTTAATAGTCATCCCATTTAATAGCACATGAAATTCATCCTCAACTTTGGCATTTGGAGATATTTTTCTTACTTCTTGAAAAGCATATGCTCTTTCTTCATCCAACTTCTGGAGGTATTCTGTAGTTATAGTGAGTCCTTCCGCAGGCGAGCTTGGTTGTGAAAGTGTTTGTTGGATTGCAGACTCTCCATTGAGCACAACTATATACCCATTAAATTCGGGCTCTTTTTCCTCTATTTTTTCATTCGTTCTAAGATCAATTCCATCCATTAAAGGATATTCCGTATACTTCTCACTAAATTCGCTTATGTAATCTTCTTGTATGGACTTGTAAGGAGATAAATTTGAATCGCCAGACTCAACCTCTGAATCACTTACCCTCCCTTGTAGGGGTGTAGTGTTACCATCGGACTCAAGAATTTTGTCAGATTTTTCGTCACAATCTTCAAAACAATAATAAACATTAACAACTTCCTCGCCATTTGTAATTATTTTGTATTCTTGCTCTACAACACTACATATGCCGTCGCCACACACAGGGGCATTTTTAGTGCAACCAGAGAAAACTACCAAGAAAAGAATCGTTAACAAAGCAACTATAAAAAGTGGGAAACGCATTTATTAAATGGTATAAAAACATATATTAAAACTTTTCTAGCAAAGGGATTTTCTTCAATCGGGTTTTTTCATTTTCATTTTTTATTTTCATTCAAGTACTTTAACATACTTTCAGCTGCTTCTCTTCCTTTGTCGATTGCTTCGATTACGGTTTTGGGTCCGTGGACACAATCGCCTGCGGCGAAAACATTTTCTATGCTTGTCCGGTGGTTCTTCATCACTTCAATGCAACCATCTTTCTTCAATAATAATTGTTTCTTGAATGAATCATTTGCGTGTTCTTGTCCGATTGCAATAATTATTTTAGTTGCTTCTAAAGAACCGGTTGAACCATTAGTGTAATGAACTTTTTGAACAAAATCTTTTCCCTCGAAAGAATCTACTCTTACTCCGAACAAAAATTTTACTCCCTCTTCTTCTGCATCGAGTAAATCTTTTTGAGAAATTGCTTTTAGTGCATCCTCGCGATTAGCAATAGTAACACAAGTAACATCAGCACCTAATCTTATTGCTGAACGTGCAGCATCAATTCCAACATAGCCCGCACCCACTATTACAACTTTTTCTTCGGGCTTTATTGCAGGTAATTGGCTTTGATTCAAATTAACTAAAAAAGTTAGTGCACTCATTATCCCTTTTAATTCAGAACCCGGCACAATTAATTTACGTGGTTTTCCTACACCCGTTCCCAAAAAAACAGCATCAAATTGTTTTGCGAATTCTTCTAAAGATTCTTCATCCACTTTAGAGTTTGGTTCGAATTCTATTCCCATTTCGTTTAATCTTACTAATTCTTTATTCACAACATTTTTTGGTAATCTAAATTCGGGTACCCCATATTTTATTACTCCCCCGAATGCGTGAGAAACATCAAATACTTTTACATTAATTCTGTTGAGTGCAAGCAATGATGCAACGGTTAGTCCTGATGGCCCTGAACCAATTACAGCAACTCTTTTCCCATTAAGAGTTGGTTTTTCTTCGAGCTTCGTATTATCCCCAATAAATCGTTCTATTCCACCAATGTTAATTGGTTCACCTGTTTTGGCTAGAATACAATTACCCTCGCATTGTAATTCATGTTGACAAATCCTTCCACAAACACTTGGGAACAAATCCCTTTCCCTAATAATTCGCCCTGCTTCTTCAATATTTCCTTCACGAAAAGCCTTTATGAAGCCAGGAATATTAACTTTAGCTGGGCACCCTTGGACACAAACAGGATTAGCGCATTGCAAACACCTATTAGCTTCCGCTAGGGCTTGTTCCTTGTTAAAGCCAATTTCAACCTCGTTAAAGGTGGATTTTCTTTCTTCTAAATCAATCATCGGTATGTGCATTAACTCACCAAAAATTTTGACAAAAATTTTAACGCTAAGGACAACTAGTCCAGTAGAACTGAACTTAGAAATAGGCTACACAGGAGTATAAAAACCTTTCTTAGAGACGAAAGCTAGTTCGACAATTGACTAAGTGAGGGGGGTTTTTTAAAGAAATTGGGTTAAGATATGCCTAAAAAAAAGTACCTTATTTTTTCTTCTCAGATTTCTTTTCAGTTGATTGTTTTGGATACATTTCTAAGAAATCCTTGAGTTTTCTTTTAGAATAATGCCTCTGAGCGCGTAATTGTTTTAGATTCTTGCACCCTGTTAGGAACATACTTACCCTCATTTCTCTCTCAAAGTTTTCAAAGAATTTTTGAACCCCCTTTGTTCCGCCTTTTTGTTGTGCTTTTAGTACAGGTAAAGCTAGTCCAACAAAATTAGCACCAAGAACAAGACACTTAACTGCATCCAAACCCGTCCTTACTCCGCCAGAACCAATAATATCAATACTAGAATTTTCTCCAAGTGAACGCCTTACTTGAATTATTGATGCAACAGTAGGAATTCCTATTTCATCAAAACAAGGACTAAACCCATCAGCACTACGCAACCTATCAACTTTTGTCCAAGAAGTTCCGCCAGCACCCTGAACATCAATTGCTTTTATCCTTGTTTTCTTTAATCGTTCAGCAACCGAATAAGAAATTCCGTGCCCCACTTCCTTAACATAAACTGGAGTAGAGAGCTTCGAAGCAAACTCTTCTATTTTTGAAATAATTCCAGAAAAATTTGTATCCCCCTCGCTCTGCACAGCTTCTTGTGCAACATTAAGGTGAACTGCTAGCGCATCAGCATCAATACCATCAAGCGCTTTTTGTAATTGTATTGGAGTGTAGTACCTTAATTGTGCAGCGCCAATATTGCCTGCAATAAAAGTATTTGGTGCTACATCACGCACATCATAAGTTTCTTTCAAAGAAGGATTCTCGAGCATCGCGCGCATACTACCCAAACCAAAACCAATTCCTAGGTTCTCGCATGCTTGCGCAATTTCTTTATTAATTTTTTTTGAAGGAACACTACCCCCAGTAATTGCTGAAACGATTATTGGAGCATTAAGTTCTTTCCCTAAAAAGAATGAATTTAGTGAAACTTTTTGTAAATCAATTTCTGGGAGCGCATTATAATCGAGCTCAACACACTCGAGCAAAGTAGTTTTTTCTTCAAAAGAAACGTTCTTTTTAGCACAAATTTCGATGTGCTCGGTTTTTCTCTTCTCAATTTGGGACATAAAAAACAAGGGAATTAGAATGAAACTTTATTTAAGCCAATCGGTTTTGAATAAAAAAAGTACAAAGAAAGCTAAAATCTAACAAAAATACTCAAATTTTCCTATCTACCAAGTATTCAGCGAATTTTTTGAGCACGAGCTTAGCATTACTCTCTGAAAGAACCTTGTCTGCCTTAGCCCAGCCCTCTAGGATTAGTTCTTCCGCCCTTTTGCGCGAATATTCAATCCCATCATATTTCTTTATTATTGTAATCGCTTCAAGGATTTCTTTCTCATCAGTAGTGTGCTTGTTCAGAATCTCGATTAACCTATTCTTGTCAATTGGACTAGCTTTCTCGAAGGTCCTAATAACAATCAAAGTCCTTTTCCCCTCGTGAATATCCCCGCCAACAGAACCCTTTCCTTCCTTGAATTTCTCGTCAGTTAATTCAAGAATATCGTCTTGGATTTGAAAACCCACTCCAATTATTTGAGCAAAGTCACCAAGTGAGTTGTATTGTTCTTCAGTACCCTTACCAACAATTACTCCTAGTTGTGCAGAGAATTTTGCTAGCACCCCTGTTTTTGATAAACACATATTCAAGTACTGGTTTTCTGTTGGGGTGTATCCTCCGTGGTGCCATTCAATATCCCATGCCTGTCCAGAACAAACCCGAAGCATTTCGGTTGAATATAGTTCAAAGAATTTTGTTTTTTGTTTATCATCAAAACCAAGTTTGTTCAAAACAATCGGCATTACTGGCCAGTAAAACATTATTGTTCCAGTATTAATTGCTGTATCAATTCCAAATACTTTATGTGTACAAGGTTTTCCTCTTCGAGCAACAGAATCGTCTTCGCAATCATCAGCCATCAGTGTGCCGTTATGAATTAATTCAACTATTGGAGCAACACTCAATCCTTTTTCCCAATTACCCCCAACTGCTTCCGCGCACAAACAAGTCATTATTGGGCGCCACCTTTTTCCACCACGGTCAAGCAAATCCCAAATGGGTTCGTTTACTCCGCGAGTATAAGCATTCAAATCTAAATCAAATTTTGTTTTACCAAGAGAAGATTCAATCCATTCAGCAGTAGCTTTTCTTGGAATAAAATTCTCAATCGCTTTCTCTATTTCGGGCAACTTGGATTTCAAAAAATCCTTTATAGGCATTTGTGCTTCAGTATCATTAACCATATTAAAAATAACAATCAAAGAAATTAAAAGCTTTTCACAAAAGGAGAATCCAAAAAAAATAATTAAAATCAATTTAATTGTGCTTCAAACTTTTCTCCGAGCAATTCCAAAAATTCGTCCAAAACTTTTTCATCAACACGAGCGCCGGCAGCAACTCGGTGCCCGCCCCCCTCTACTCCTTTTAATTCAACACTAATTTCCTTCAATGCTTTACCAATATTCAACCCTCTTCTAACAAGAGAAGATGTTCCTCTACCAGAAACTTTTATTGTGCCGTCAGGATTCTTTGCTAGAGCAATAATTGGTTTATCTTCTTGAATTACTGAACCATAAAGCATTCCAGCAATTATTCCCACAATTGATTCTTCAATAGCAGTGCCTGCGTCAAAAAAATAAAAATATTTTTTGTCTTGTACTCCGTTACGTTCAACAAATTGTATTCCTTCACGAAGTGCTGCACGGTGTTGTTCGAGCATTGCTAGGGCTTCTCCATAAACCCCTTTCAAATCCCTATCCCCTAAACAAACCTTCAACCCAAGTTCATACTTTTGGTGGCGCCCACAAGAATTCATTAGTGTTCCAAATTCTTTTGCATCACGGAGCGGGCTTTTTGGTCCTTCATTCACAAGAGTATAAGTTTCTCCAATCAATTCGCGGAGCTTCCACTCAGGAAAATTATAATTTTGTAAATGCAAAAATAGTGCCGAAATTAAACGCTTTTTTTGTTCTTGAGTTAAATCCTCGTAAGAAAGAAAAGCGTTAGTGAAAGAATCGCGTGTAGGAATGTTGTTTTGAGCTAAAAAAGAGACACAACCCTCTTCACTAGCGGTTAGTCCAGGAAGAATTGGTGACGAAGAATACAATAAAAAAGAAACTAGTGGACGAGAAATTCTTCCATACAAACGCAAATCTTTTTTTACTAGAATTAATTTTTCTTGAGAAGCAATTTCCAAAATTTTTTTATTTAAGCCAATCAATTCTCCATGGTATTCTTGCATGTCCCCAACAGCACCAACAATTGCTAAAGGGGCTAAATCAACATTCTTTTTATTCAATTCTTGTGCAAAAAGAAAAGCGAGTCCTGCCCCTGAAATTTCTTTTCCCCCGTCAATTCCAAAAAGCAGTGGATTGAAATGCCATTTGTGTTCAAGAATTTTTCCTTCAACAGTAACTGGTTGATGGTGGTCTAGAACAAAAAAGTTTTCACTAAAAGCTTCTATTAAGTAATCTAATTGTCCTGAACCAAAATCAACGAACAAAAAGTTTTTTCCGAGCGCCCTAATTTCGTCAATATTTTCTTTGTACAATTGCTTCAAGCATTTTGAAGAAACTTTTTTTCCTTCACGCTCCAAAGCTTTTATTGTAATTGCTCCGGCAGTTAATCCATCAGCATCATAATGGTGAACCACAACAAAATCGTCCCTCAATTTAACATCTTTTACAATTTCTTTGAGCTTTAAGTAAAAAGCTTCTTCGTCACGAGGGATATTGCGAGTTGCTTCATGCATAAATAAAAGAAACAAAATTGTCTTTATAAAATAAGGGTAAAGAAGATTGCCGACAAAAAATTATAACTGCTTGAAAAAAATGAAAAAAATAAAAACTAACTAATTTACTTTTTTTTCTTTCTTCTCAAAGCAAGCAATTCTTTAGCATAAGCAGTTCTGCCTTTAGCAAAACCAATAATCCTTTTTTGTTTTGGGGTTAGCGCCATCCTGCTAGTAGTCATTATGTCATATGCCTTAAACCTAGCATATTTTCCACTAACAGTTCTTCCCTCCACCGAACCAACATTTTGTGTAGCGCGAGCAAGTCTATTCTGCTTCATTTTCACGCGTTGAAGCGCCCCTTTGTTTCGAGAAACTTTGTTTTTTATTCCAAGTAATTGTACTCTTCTTAATCCCATTAAAACCACCTACTTCAAATTAGAACTTAATCGTCCAATCATTAAATCTAAATTAATATTCTCTTCAAAGTATTTAAAACTAACTTCTCGGGAAACTATTCAAACTCCCCCGCGCCAAATTGTGCCTTTAACCAAACCAAAGCGAAAACATTTTAAGGGCTAAGCCCATAATTGATGCATGCAATCAATCTTACAAAAAATAATTAATTTTAAAAGTGTTTTTTCTGAAAAAAAACCTGTCCCAAAAAAAATCAAAACACAAACACTCAAAGAATTAAGCGAAGAACTTGAAGCAAAATTTAGTGAAAAAGAAAAAGAATTACTCAATTTTAACGCAAAAAAAATGGCTGAAATAAAACATTCATACTCTAAAGCACTTGAATTATTAACTACAATTCAAGGAAAAGAAATAGAAGAAAAAGCTAATGAAAAATTTAATCGAGCAGCAGAAACATCAAAAAAACAAGTAGAACAACAATTACAACAATTGTTGCAAAAAATTAATCCTGAAGGAAAAGCAAATAATCTTAGCGAAGCAAAAGAGTACGCTAGTGAGAGTTTACATATTCTTGTTACTAATATTAATTCATTTAGAAAAAATATCGCTTATACGAGTTTTTATTTGAAAGAAGAAATGTCTCAACTGGGAGAAAAACTACAAGAATTAATTACTGCTTTACAAGAAATAAATGGTGTGTTCGAAAAAGAAAAACTTTTATTTGAATTTGAAGAATTCAAAGAAAAATCAAAAAAATATTTTAGGGAAAAAGAGGTGATTGAAGAAAAAGAGAAAGAAAAAGTCTCGCGAATAAAAGAAATCGAAGAATTAGAGAAAAAGAAACTCATTCAAATGCAAGCATTAGAAAAATCAATGCAAAGCGAGGAAGCAAAAAAGCTTGAAGCAATGCAGAGAGAAAAAACCCAGCTTCTAGATGAAAAACAACAACTAAGAACCGAAGTTTCAGTACTAATTTCTAGTGTGGATAGGCCATTACAAAGATTCAAAGCATTGGCTGAATCGGGGCGATGGGTTTTGAGTAAGGATAGGATAGAATTAATTGAATCTTATATGGGTAACCCATTAGTCGCGTTACGTGCGGACCCTAAAGGAGAAATGCTTAAAGAAATAATCAAGGAAGTAATTGCTTCAGTAGAACAAGGAAAAGTTGAATTAAAGGATGATGAAAAGAAAAAGAAATTAGATAATTTGAGAAAATTAGCTGAATTTGATTTTTTTGGAAAAATATTTTGGAGAATGAACGAAGTGCAAAAAAAACAACTAGAATTAGATAAAAATATTTCAGAGAATCGGGCTAATGCTTTAATTGAAATGGAGAAAGACAAATTAAAAGAAATTGATGACGAAATAAAAGAAATAAAACAAGAAATTGCTGTACAAGAAAGATTAGGAGAAAATTCTGCAAAAGAATTACAAGAATACAAGGATTACTTGGAAAGGTTCGGAGAAAAAGTTTTCAACGAAACAGTTATTTTGAGGGATTAATATTTCCCAAAGAAGGTAATCAGCAAAAAAAACAGTTCCATTCTCAAAACCACTCAAAAAACAGGGTTTTATAAATCCAAATAGCATTATATTATGTATAAGGTAATCTTAGAGGTAATAATTTGGATAATCCTGAATTAAAGTTGAGTAGGTTTCTGTTACAGAAATATTCTGACATAATTAATGAACAAGAAAGGCGAACAATTGGAGAAATAAAAGCGCTTGTTTCGGGTAATGACTTGAGTGTACAAAGTCTTGTCCAGGATTTAAAAGAAAAAGATTATTCTTTTGAAAAGGATTATGAAAAAGTTTTGAGGAAACTATTTGATTTTGTTAAAAAAGAAATTATTTTCGTTAACGCTGATTTTGGAGTAAATTATTGGTTAACTCCAAAAGAGGTTCTAGAACAAAAAGTTGCTGATGATGAGGATTTAGCTGCTTTTGTTTGTAGTGCAATAAAAGCACTTGGTGACGAGAACGCAGAAGTAATTGTTGCTGAACTCGACAATTTGAAAACACACACATTTGTAATGACTCAATTAAAAGAAAAATTTGTTATAATTGACCCCGCGCAAAAACACGAATTCGAAGAATTTCTTGGTAAAAAAGAAAAAATAATTGAAAAGTACGAGTTCGAAGGACAAAAAATAAAGAACTTTTTGTACAAGTACAATTCACAAAAATACGAGCAATTCTTGGAATGACTGACACAAAATTAACTTATTAAAATCTGGATTTTCCAAAAATAGTTGGTTTTATAAATGAAACCAATAAATACTCTTTCAAGGATTTTCCAAAAAAACAGGTGATTTTAATGGTAGTAAAGTGGAACGAAGAAAAGTGTATTAGTTGCGGAGCATGCGTTGGTATATGTCCAGTAAAAGCACTAAAACAAGAAGGAAAAAAAATTATTGTTGACGAAACAAAATGTATTAGTTGCGGAGCGTGCGTAGCTATTTGCCCAGTAGGAGCATTAAAGCTTTAAATTAAATTTATTAGAACGTGATTATTTATGACAGCTAAAAATAATTCAAACAAATGCTTGTATTGTGGGGGTTGTGTAGGTGTTTGCCCCGTCCAAGCAATTGTTTTGAAGGACACTAGAATAATTGTTGACGAAAAAAAATGCATTTCTTGTGGAGCGTGTGTAAAAATTTGTCCTGTCGGAGCAATGAGTTTGAGCAAGTAATTGTTGTAGACTAGAAAAAAGGTTATTTTTATGAATACAGAAGAAAAGGTTTGGGACGTTGTTATTGTAGGGGCGGGTCCTGCAGGTTTAGCTGCTGGATTAGAGTTAGCTAAAGCCAAGCGAGAAGTGCTTATTCTTGATAGGAAACAAGAAATTGGTTGCCCAAAGAGGTGCGCCGAGGGATTGAGTTTGCGTTGGTTTAACATACTGGGAATAAAACCAACCAAAGAGATGGGGGCAGTTCAACCAATTGACGGGGCAGTACTGTACTCTCCAAATTCTAAGAGCGTAAAAATGAAGAGCAAAGAAGTACTTGGTTATGTTCTTGAAAGAAAAATGTTCGAAAAATATTTAGCAATTGATGCAGTAAAAAAAGGTGCAAAAATATTCATGAAACAACAAGTAATTGGCGCAGAAAAAAAATCTGATCACGTTGAATTAAAATTAGAAGTAAATGATGAAATACAAAAAGTTAAAACAAAATTAGTAATTGCTTGCGACGGTGTTGACTCACTAACCGCAAAAATGCTTGGGTTAAACACTGGATTAAAATTACAAGAAATTGATTCGGGTTACCAATACGAAATGACTGGCGTTAGTGGTTACGATGAGAATTGTTTGCACTTATTTTTCGGAACAGACGTTGCACCAAGAGGATATTGTTTAACTCCTGAAACTGAAGTTGTAATGAGTAACAGTGTAAAACCAATAAATGAAATTGTTGAGGGGGATTGCGCACTAACTCTTAATGGGTGGAGTAATGTTAATGCAACCTCGGAAAGAGAGTACAATGGACAAGTTATTGATATTACCCCAAGAATGATAAATAAAAAAGTTGGAGTTACAGAAGATCATTTAGTATTAACTTGGAACAAAAAAACAAAATATCTCTGGAAAAAAGCAAAAGATGTTGCTAGGGGAAATCGGGGGAAAAGGGGAAATGGAGATTATCTTGTTTTTCCAAAGCCGAAAGAAGAAGAAACAAAAACAATTAATGTTTCTGATTATTATACAGGAATTGAAAAAAATGGAAAATTATATCCAAAAGGCAGGAATCAATTTGGGGCAGAATTTTGCTACAAGCACGGCATAAAAAAAGAACTTACTTTAGATGAAGACTTGCTTTACTTAATGGGTTTTTTTGTTGCAGAAGGAAACACTAATTCTAATGGAATAATCCTTTCAAATACTAAAAAAGATTTAATTGATGGACTTGCAAAAATTGGAGAAAATAAGTTTGGTTTCAAAGGAAGTATCTGGACACAAAAAAGAGCACCAAGAAATGACTGTTATCAATTACATTTCGCTTCAAAAATACTTAAAGAAGTTTTTGGAAAAATGTTTGGAATAGGGTCAAGGAACAAAAAAGTTCCAAATATTTTTTATAACCTTAATGAAGAACAAAAAAAGGCTTTCTTGAAAGGATATTTTCTTGGAGACGGGTGCTTGGAAAAAACAAAGGAAGGGCACAAGGTTTTTTCGCTGGCAACATCATCAAAACACCTTGCAAATGATTTGTGGATAATGCTTTCATCAATGGATATTGTTTCTGCAATTGGAAAAAATAAAAAGAAAGATTCTTACAAAATTAGGGCAAGAGGAGAACAATTAAAAAAATTAGAAAGTGTCTGCGGAAAAGTAAAAATTGGTAAAACCCAGGTGCACGGTTTCAGAATGGATGGCAACAACATATTGCTTGGAATAAAAGATATTACTACTAGAGATTATTCTGGAAAAGTATATGATATACAAACCAATGGTTCTTTTTGCGTACCTTTTGTGGTACACAATTGCTGGATTTTTCCTAAACGCGAAGGAACAGCTAATGTAGGAATAGGGATAGGAATTGATTATGCTAAAGGAAAAACTGCTAAACAATACCTAGACAAATGGATTGAGAACCAAGAAGGAATGAAAAACGGTTCAATAATTGAAGTTAATGCTGGAACAATTCCTGTTGGAGATTTCTTAGACAAAATGCAGGCAGAAAGATTATTAGTTGCAGGAGATGCAGGACACATGGTTGACCCAATACATGGCGGAGGAATAGGAATCGCAATGGAGGGCGGAAGACTCGCTGGACAAGTAGCAGAAAAAGCATTGAAAGCAGAAAATTATTCAGAAGAATTCTTAACTCAATATACTAAAGCTTGGTTTGATTTAAGGGGAAACGAATTAAAGCGAAGACTAATGGCCAGACACTTACTAGAACAAATGAATGATGAAGATTTCAATTACTTAGCTGAAAGCATTACAATGGAAGAAGCACTAGCAATTGGAGATGGTTCACTAAATTCAAAACAAAAAGCGATTCTTTTTGGAACAAAACTAATTAAACGCCCAGGACTAATAACCCTATTCATGAAATACTTTGCGAAGTAAGACAAATTCTTGAAAACAAATACTTATTTAACTAAATTATACTCTAATCTTTCTGATTCTTATGGAAGAAACCAAAGTAAGTTTGAGTAACTTGGCGTTAAAGCACTTGGTGGAAGAATTACAAATACTTGAGAACGGTTTCATTAACAAATCACAAACACTGGAGAACGGTTGGCTCAAACTCAAAGTGCACACAAAACAAGGAGACAAAAATCTTGTAATTACACCAACCGCTTTATTTTTGTCAGAAAAAAGTTTGCAAGCAAAACAAAGCCCTGGGGGATTCTCTGCACTCCTAAAAAAATATTTATTCAATCAACGCATAATTAGTTTAAAGCAACACTCTGTTGACAGAGTTGTTGTATTCAAATTCCCAGAACATTTTTTGGTTGTAGAATTGTTTGCTAAAGGAAACCTAGTGCTGTGCAACAAAGAAATGAATATTATTAGGGCAATGAGGAAAGAAGAATGGAAGGACAGAAAATTAGAGGCAGGAGAAGAATATAAATTTCCGAGTAGTCGCGGAGCTAACCCTTTGGAAGAAAACGAAAAAGATTTTTATAAGAAACTCAAAGAAAACAAGAAAACTTTTTTTGGTGCAAGCGTTGATTTGCTGAACGCAAGCCCACAAGTACTAGAATTTGTTTTCGAAACCGAAGAAATTGATAAAAAAAAGAATTCTGATGAGGCAACTGAAAAAGAATCACAAATTGTTCTTAATAAAGTGAAGAAAATTTATTCGGGAAAAGAAGAAAAACCTTTTTTGAACAAAAAAATTCTTTATAGTGTTGAATTGGGTTTAGAAAAAGAAAAAGAATTTGAGAATATTACAAGTGCGTTAAATGAATTGCTTTTATTTGAGGGAGAAGAAGAAGGAAGCAAACGTATTGCGAATACTCAAGCAAAAATTGTTGAAGCTAAGAAAAATGGGATTGAATTAAAATTAAAAGAAATTGAGGAACTAAAAGTAAAAGAAATTGAATTAAAACAAAAAGGCGAATGGATTTACCAGAACTTTGAATTGGTTGAAGAATTAATTAAGCAAGCAAAAAAAAATTCTCAAGCACCAAACTATTCTGAAAAAAACAAAGCACAAGAAAATAACATTATAAAAGAACTTAACTCAATGATTCTTACTGAACTTGGAATAGAGATTGTTGGCTTAAGCAAAAACAAGCTTTTGTTAAAAGCCAAATAAATTTGACATTTAATTAGAGCTTGCCTCTGCTATTTCGCGTTCATCAACAATGAAAACATCGCTAACCGCAGTAACTGCTGAGTAAGGGATTTCAATAATCTTCTCGTTCTTTCCGAGTCTAGCCATTACTTTAGATTCCCTGTCAACTTCTACTACCAATGTTTCAATGTTTCCGCCAACTTCGTCAACCACTAAGTCAACTAGTTTACCAACCTCGTCTCCGCGGTTAGTTATAACGCGTTTAGTAGCCAATTGCCTAGCTATTGTGTACTTATACATTATACATCACTCTTTTGAAACAAAATTTGTTTCTACTAATAGAAAGCCGAAGCACTTTATAAACGTTTGCCCATTAAAAAGCGAAAATTAAGAAACTATTGGGTTGGGAATTGGAAAACAAACAAAAAAAATATTTTATGTAGAAGAGAGTTTTTTGAGTAAAAAAAAATAATTCTTCAAAAAAATAAGGCGCACAAGTTTTTATATTCTGAAACACTTAATTAAAACATGCCTAAAGTTTTAGTTACTGGAATAAATAAGCGCGGAAATATTGCGCGCCGAAACATCCCCCACACTATTTTCAAACCAAGCGGGGAAGCAGTAAAAGAATGGGAAGTTCGACACCACACGGAACACAACATTTTTGACTCCACTGGGAAAAAAATTGGTTCAGAAAAAGGAAGGCTTTTACTAGATGCAAAAGGCAACCCTGTTGAAAACAAACTTATTACGCACTTCAGCAAAATACAATTACTTCGAGAAATGGTTAGAGTAAGAAGAAAATTTAGAACAGCACAAAAAAGTAATATTAAATTAGCTGGAAAAACAATTACTGAATTAATGAAACTTAGTGGACGGGATACAACAAAAGCGTGGGAATTAATTCAAAAAAGTAGTTTTTTTAGAACGGCTTTATTGTTTGGAGAATTAAAAATTGAACCAAATTATAGGCTAAGTGTAATTCAAACAATGAGCACGGATTATTATTTGGATAAATTAAATGAATACAAAAACCAGAGAGATAATCAATTAAAACGGGGCGCAAAAAAAGCTCAAGGGGCAAAACAAATTATTCTAGCAAGCAGATAAAACAAGCAAAATTTACTTTTTCTTCTTGAAAGAAACCTTTGACTTGAACAAACCAAGCATTTGACTTAATGGGCCCTTAGCCAAGCCACCTGAAGCAGTTTTCTTTTTTCTGTTTTTAATTTTCTTTTTAACCATAGTAATCCCTCAAGCAAGTTTCTCTAAAGCCATTCCTGCTGCAAACAAAATCCCAAAGCCAATGAGCATTGCAACTAGATTTGACCAAAACAAATGTCCTTGGAAAATAAAATCGTCAAAAAAAATATCTAATAAGTTCCAAGCACCTTTCCAAAACATTATGATTGCAATACCAACAATAAAAGTGAATACTAATTTGTTGCGTCGCTTTAGTTGTAAGAATAGATCCATTGGAGATCTTTCTAAACCCATAAAAATCAATAAATAGAATCTTTCTTAAGAATAAAAGCTTTTGCTGTCCCTTATTAAAAAAACAAAATAGAGAACCAACTTGAAAAACCTTTTAAACCCCGAAAGCTAATACTAATGCATGTCACTAAAAGATCCTGATGATGATTTTGATGACCAAATTGACTTGGGAAAAAAATTTAGGAAACGAAGCAAAGGCGGAGGAGGCTTTTCACTCACTGGAGATTTAAAGTTCAAACTAGTTATTTTATTATTAGGAATTATTTTAGGAATATTTTTGTCACATTATTTTGTAGAGCCAATGATTGGAAGCTTTGGCAGAGAAGATTGCGCTACTTGCTTAACAGAAAAAGAATACTTGAAGATGACAAATAATTGTTTGTTAAAAGAAGTTGAAGGCGCACAAGACGTGCTCAACACTTGCGCAGAAGCAAACAAAGTGATTGTGCCGGATTCGAATGAATAGAAAAACAAAATTTTAAACAAAAAAGGGCTAATTCTAAAAGTCAATCGTCGAATTCTTGTAAAGCTTTTTAAACGAACCAATAAAAGCAAATTAATTTATGAGGCTAAACAAATTTGGTTTGTTGTTAATTATTTTTTTAGTACCCCTTTTACTAACTTTGAATGGGTGCAACGAACAACTAACCCGAGCAGAGAGAAACACTTGCTTTGAAATGGCTTCAAAGACTTATGCTCAAGTACCTGAATGTTTTGATGAAAAACAATGCTATTCACTAGTAGAAAAATTATTCAAAACTGATTTAGATTATACTGGAGAAACCACATTATATGAAGTGAAGAGCCAAGTCAGTAGAAGCTGGGTTCAATTTAACTTGGCTAGAAAAGAAGCAAAAAAGTTGCAAGATGCTTGCCAAAATGGAAATGCATCAAATATTCCTCCACTAGTTAATCAAACAAGATTCTATTTAGAAGCATCAATGCGAGAAATGGATACTGCAATGAAAAAAAGTTTTGATTTTATTAGCGGAGAAGAAAAATTATTAACTGAAGAAAAAATTGATTTAGTTAAAGAAGAAAAAGTTTTTGAAAATTTAGTAGAAATAAGAAAAATTGTTTCAGAATTAAAGAACGGAGCAACGAATAGCGAAAGTTATGTTTCTTATTATTTAAAACGAGCAGAAGCATTCAATAGCGCAGGACAATTAAAGGGCTTTGAAAATATTCTTGAAAAAGAAACTTTTATTTTAGCAAAATACGATTATTTTGAAGGAATTGTTTCTAAAACTCCAATAGCAGAAAACGGTTCTTTTCCATCAATAAGCAAAACGCTTAGAAACGCAGTTCTATTCATTGAAAATGAGGTTTATTCAAAACAAAGTCTCTCTGCACTTTATAGATTCCCTATGGGGGAATTTATGCAATTATATTCAAGCGCTGGTGGAGAAAGTGATTCAGCACTAAAACGATTTGCGGAGCTAGCAAACAGATTAAGTGAAAATACTAAAGCATTAAAGGAAAATAATCAAAGCACTTGGAAAATAATTGAAGAAGAAGAAAGAAAAACAAAAAGTCTTTTAGAAGAAAACAAAAGTTTTTCAAAATATAGCGAATTGGGGGCACGAATACTAAACAAACAAGCAATCGGAAAAAAAGAATTAAATGAACAAGCGAATCAATTAGAAAAAACTTTACTTGAAATAAGAATAAAAAAAAGTGAGTTAAAAATTTCGTTAGGAGAAGAAATTAAAGCAGTAAAAGATTTAGTAAACGAGTACAAAACACTAAATCAAGAATTGAGTTACCAAAAAACCGAATTAATGGAAGCAATGCAAAAAGCTTGTGATGAAAAATGTGAAGAAATTAAGAAAAAAACCGAAATAAATGATGAGGCGCTGGAAATAATTCAAAATAACGCTATTTTCTTCGCAGTAAAAGCTTTGAAAGAAACCGGAGAACAAAAATTAGAGTACTGTGAAAAAGCAATTAATTTGAATGATGAATTAAATGAGGGGCTGAAGGATTATGAAAAATTAGAAGCAAAAAAAATTGATTCAACAAAACAATGCTTTGATTTTTTAGAACAAATATTCAAACAAGTTGAGTTGATTGAATTACAAAGAATGTTTGAACAACTCAAAACTAAAAAAGTTACTAGCGAAAATTTGTTGGGTTTTGAAGAAGAGTGTGAAAACATAAAAAACCAGGTCGAAAATGAAATTGAAAGTGACGAAACTATAAAAAAAATAAAAGAAAACATAGAAGAACTTAACAAACTTATTGAAGAATTGGGTAAAATTGGAGAAGAAAAAGAAAAGGAGAATTACGAGGCAAAAAAAGAAGAACTTGAAAAGTTATTAGAAGACAAAAAATATGAAGAAATTTATCCAATAAAAAAAGAGATTGAAGAAAAATTAGAAAAATGGAAAAAAGACGCAGAAGAAATTCTTAAAAACAAAATAATTGATTATGCAAAAAAATATTATAAAATAATTATACTAAGTAATGAAGTTCCAACAATAAATAAAGAATTTTCTTCGGTAAAAAGACTTTTGTTGAATAATCCTTTCAAAAGTATTCAAGAAAACTTTTACATTGAGGTTAATACCAAGGATTTTGTACTAAAAGAAAAAAGTAATTGTGTTGATTCAATAAATTATTTTGGTGAGAATACAAGAATTTACTTTAACTGCTTAGAAGAGGGAATTAATTTTGTTGATTTTAATTCAAGTGGAATTGTTTATGCAAAAGAGGTTGAAGAATTGATTTTTGCAACAAATAAAGAATCACTTCTAAAAAAGAAAATGATTTTAGAAGGAAAAGAGGAATATCCAAAACTAATTATTGAAACTAAAAAACCGTTAATAGGAACAATTACAAGCACAATTGTTCTTGTGGATGGAGAAGAAATAATTTCTTTTGAAAAAGATAATAAAACAACTTTTATTGCTGAAAGAGTATCAAATAATAGTTCAATAAGTATTTTTTACAAAATAACCGGTTTGATAACTATTAATTCTGAATTAAAAGAAACACAAGAACTCGGAGAAGGCACTTTACTAAAATACCTAGTTAGTACAAAAAATAATTATCCAAAAAGCGTTGAAGGAACACTCATACTGCCGATTAGTGTAAATAGTTTTTCTGAAAAAGTAAATGTTATTGATGAACAAAAAAAAAGCTTGAAAACAAACCTTGTGGGGGGAGAAATAGTTTTAGAAAAACAACAATTTATCGGATTAGAAGAGAAAAACTTTGAAGTTGAATTAATTGTTACTGATTATGCGGAGCATTATTATTCAGTTTTACAAAAACTTTGTGAAGACCTTGAAAAAGAAGGAGAAACAGAAATTAGTGAAAAAATTAGAGAATTTTTGAAGAAAATAATAACAAAAGAATCAATCAAAGAAGCCGAAGAACTTATTACTCAAGGAAAAAAGAAATTAACTGAATTACAAAAAGGAAAAGAAAACGAGGCGTTAATAAAAATGGCAAGAGAAAATTTGTTAAAAAAAATAGAACAAATGGAAAAAGATTTAGATAGATTAGTTAATGCCGGAATGGAAAAAGAAGCACTTGAATTAAGAGAAATTATTGACAAAGCAAAAAAATTGTTAGAGGGCGGAACACTAGATGATTATGCAAAGGCAGAGGATTTGATAAGTAAAAAGATTTTTAGTGTAAGTGAAATTATTTTAGAAAAAATTAAGAAAATAAAGGCAGAGTTGTTGAAAAAAACTGAGAGAACTGAAAGTGAAAAAGCATTGCTTGAAGAAATTGAAGAATTTGAAGAAACAATAGCTTACGAACCTTGGAACGCTAGCACAAATTATGAAAAAATTCTTTTAATGGAAAAAGAAATTGCTGAACAAATTGGAAAACTGGTTCCAGGAAGCCAAAAAATTGTTGAATTAATTGAGAAATGCTCAAAAAAAATCAATTTATTGGAAAGCAATCTTAATTTTGGGGAAGAAGAACTAATTAAAGCAAAATTTATTCAACCAATTACCCAAAGCAGGTTAAAAAAAATAAAATTGGCAATAACTGATTACAATTTTGGGGTTATTGATGAAAAAAAAGTTATTACTGAGCTAGAGGGGTTTGATAAAGAATTGGAAGAAGCTCTTGATTCAATTAGGTTGCAAGCAGTTAGGGTTTACAATAAAGCAATTGATTTGAAAGTGGATGAAGAACTACTGGCCAAGAGTAAAGAATTAATTGATCAAAATAAATACACTAATGCAATAATTGTTTTAACAAATGTTGTTTCCCAAACTGGTTTTTTTGGATTCGAATTACCGCTAGTTACTGGAATTGTTCCAATAATTCTGATTATAGGAATTGCTTTTGTAGTTAAACAAAATTATGCAAAAAAAAGGGTAAAAGAGAGTGGAGAAAAAGAAAAAATAATGAAAGAATGGAAAGAATAAAAAATAAAATTTACTTTTCTTTCCAATACAAATAAATTATTATAAATAATCCCACCGAAATTATTATGCTAAAGAAAATAAAATATATTTCTACAGGAGTGCTTTCTTCTGTAACACTAACTTCAATTGGTTGTGCCTTAATTTCTGAGTTAGAATCGGTTAAAACTGCCGATAAAGAATAATTTCCTATTGGAAGAATATTTGTTTTGAACGAAAATTCTTTTTCTGAATTAGGAGGAAGAATAACTTGCATTATAGCATTAGGTATTTTATCTTCGGGAGAAACTTTTAGAATTCCTTCGAAAGGAGAAAATCTTTTATTACGCAAAATAACTTTGAAATTTAGTGAATTATCCGAATTTAATTCCTCCGCAACAATTGCTGCTTCAATTTTTGCTTCATCAATCACAATTAATTGGGGATGATTACTTTCTACGGCTTGTTGTTCACCAAAATTGTTTGTAAAATAAAGTACTGTGTAAGGCAAATTATATGAACTTACTAAAGTTGGTTTTATTGTGTAATCAAATTCTTTTGTTTCCCCGGCTTTTATTATTGTGCTAGCAGAACTATCTCCTTCAACAATATCAAAACTAGATATTTCTAGTACTGAACGAACATCATTCTCAATGAATTGGATAAATACTTCTGAATCAATTGTACCGTAATTTGTTGTAATTATTTTCATTGGAACTTTTTCTCCGAGAAAAACTTGTCCAGGAGAAGTTGAAGTAATTGTAAAAGCAGGAGCATTATAGAAACCAATATTAGATTCTGGTAAGATTTCTATTTTTTCTGTTTGTCCTAAAACATAGGCACATAATTTTAGCGTGTTTTGTTGTTGTAAATCGTTTTTTTCTAAATAAATTCTTGCCCAACAAGTATTATTATCACAGTTAAAATCTTCTCCCCAAAGATTATTTGTTTTTGACTCATTTAGAGTATAACGGATGAAGGAATCACCAACAAAAGTGGGTAAAAAATTTGCTTTAATTGAAATTATTGGAACTTCTGTACTAACAAAAGATTCTGCTGATACTTGGAAAGAAATATCTTGGCAACTAGATTGTTCCGAATTTTCTACAATCATTCCATTAAAACCATTTACAGAGAAAAGGTATTCAACAGAAAAAACGCTAGTAAGGAGGATTAGAAAAAAAAGCCCTAATGCAACGTATTTCACAAAATCACCCACACTACTATGATTATCTCAAATAACGTTAATAAAAGTTGTTCTTGGGGAAAAAAGCGAGTTTATGACAAAACACGTCAAAATTAGTTACTTTACTTTGGTTTGGAGGGATTTTAGGGTATTCAAAAGCGTTTCTTTTTGATTAGTCTTTGATTGAATAATAATTATTTTTGATTTAGAATAATTTTTTTGAACCTTTTTTTTACAATAATCAATACCTTCGCAAAAAACATTGTCCATAATTTTTTCTCCAGGATAATTTCGTTGTTCTAAACGCGCTTCTAAAATTTCTGGATCAATTTTTATTAGAATAACAAAATCAACTTTTAGTTTAGCTTCACAAGAAACGTGTCCTTCTAGAATAATGTTATTGTTTTTTGAAAGAAACTTGTTCGCCGCTTTCTCAAATTCTTTTAAGGGAATAACTAATTCATTAGAATCATCAAAAGAACCGATAGAATTTTTTAAAGCAAAATCTTTTTCATTAATTATTTTCATTTTGAGTTTTTTTCCAATATTTTTTGCCAAAGTGGTTTTCCCACACCCAGGAGTGCCAGTAATTAATAGATTCATAACATGTCCCCAACATAATACGCTTAGATAACATTTAGAATGGGAAAAACTTTATTAAAAAGGAGTACTATTTGGCAAGGGCTAATTAATTCACTTCTTGAATTTTTTTTCAAATGCAGGAATTTTGTCTTCCAAGCATTTACCAGAATCAAGTAAGTTACACAAAAAAGAAGTTCTATCATAGTCCATCAAATATCACCCATTCAAAAATTATTTTACAAAAATTTATTCAAAAAAAATTTTCTAAAGTAATAAAACTAACCTTATATAAAAACCTTTACCAAAAAATTCTTCGAGAAGCGCAGTGAATAAATTATTTTGAATTTTTACAAAAAAAATTCTAAGAAAGAGTGAGAAATCTTAGAGGTAAAATAAAAAATTTAAAAAAAAGTTCGTTATAAGACGTATTTCCAAGATTGTGTGTGAAATTTTTGATTTGTTCCCAAAAAAAGAGAATATTTTTTGAAAAAATTAGTACTGGTGCAAAATAGTTTCTAATAAACTATTATACAATAACTCGAAAGTGAATTCTTCTTTACAATATTTTTCTATTTTTGCGTACTGTTTTGCGATGTAGAATTCAGTAACATCTTTTCCACTACCTTCTTTTACTGGAATTTCATAATAATAATTAATTGCTTTTTGCGAGATGCAACGAAAATCGTTGTCGCGTTTAGTTGCTTTAGAAACAATCATCCCTAATTGAGCTAAATCAACGTGACGCGCTTTAGTAAATAGTAAAGAGAATAATTCTTTTTCTGGAGCAATTTTGTGGAAAAGCATTCTATTGAATAAGTAAGGGACATCATAGGGCAAGTGATTGAAACCAACTAGTTTCAAATATTCACAATCCTTGTGTGCGTTCTTAATTACTTTAAAGAATTCTTTGAGTAAAGCTTTTTCTGAACCAATTACCCACTCGAATAAGAAAGTTGGGGGTTTAATTTCTCCTGATTGGGGAGGAGAGTTTGAAGAATAATAATTATAAGAAATTACAATAACTTTACTATTCGTGTAAAAAGGATTTAGCCCCGAATTATTATCATCAGGATCAACGAAAGACTCAATGTCGAAAAATAGATAAGCCATTAGCAATCAATCAACTAAAAAATAAAAAAATAAACCAAAAGCTACTTGGTAGCCCTTGATTTAT
>CAYLWD010000002.1:0-21747 GCA_964387305.1 uncultured archaeon | reverse complement strand
GAGGACCCTCATTGTCGTTTCCACGTAATGAAAATTCTTCGGGACGTTGAGGTTGATAGACTTGTTCTTGCGGAAGTATATGAACGCGTTTATGAAGAAAAACAAACAAAGATGTTTGTTGAGTTAGCAACTCTAGCACAAAAATTAACTTTAGAGAGTGTTTGGAGTTATGCTCACCTTGGTAAAGCAAAAACCGAGTGCGAACAATTCTTTCCTACGCGTCACCAATTATTAGTTCGCATTGCTAATGATTTAATTAATTACGACCCTGTTTTAGCGTACCTTACTTTACTAACCGAATTAAAGAAAGAAGAAGAAAAAATGAATCAAGGTGACCAAGAATATATTGATTGTACAGAACCTTATGTTTCTACTTTAGTTGATTTAAAGAATCGATTTGACTCAACAGCATTAATTCAACAAGCAAAAAAACTTCTTAACGAGCTAAATGAAATTCCTGATACAAAAGATATTTACAAAAGTATTTTTGAAGCAGAAATAAAACCTAGTTTTATTGGTTCGAAACTTTCGTTCAAGCAAGCTGACGAACTCGAACTCATCGACGAGTATTCTGTTAAAGAATCCCAAGTACAAATTTTTTCTGACCCAAACAATGTTGAAAAACTTTATTTTGCTAATCCTCCAGAGTATTCCCTTGCGCCTGACCAATATTTTGTTTTAAGCAAAACGAGGGAAATTGTTGCTAATTATAAACCTGGGCAAACTTCTTTGAGTACAGTAGCATCTTCAAGAAAATATTTTGAAAGATTGTATGAATCAACTATTCGTGAAGTTGCTTCTTATAATAAAATAAAATCTACTCCTGAAGAAATTGAGTCCCTAGCAAAAGTAGTTGCTCGTTATTCTGTTGGTTATGGTATTCTTGAAGTTCTTTTGAATGATAGGAAACTTACTGATGTTTTTATTGATTCACCAATTGGTTCTCGCCCGATTTATGTTGTTCACTCCGAGTACGGACAATGCCAAACAAATATTTCTTTTACCGAGAACGAAGCTAATTCGCTTATCTCAAAATTAAGAGCAATGTCTTCTCGTCCTTTTGATGAAGCCCACCCTGTTCTTGATTATGATTTACCTGATTTAGAAACTCGTGTAGCGGTTATTGGTCCGCCACTCTCTCCGCAAGGAGCAGCATTTGCTTTCCGTTTGCACAAAGTTACTCCATGGACTCTCGAACAATTCATTGATAATAGTTTCATCAATCCTCTTGGCGCTGGTTTACTAAGTTTCTTAATTGATATGCAAGCGACTACACTTATTGCGGGTTCTCGTGGTTCTGGAAAAACTTCGTTGCTTGGTGCAGTAATGCTAGAGATTCCAAAAAATTCTAGATTACTTGTTCAAGAAGATACACTCGAATTACCTGTTCCTTATATGAAAAATATTGGTTTTAATGTTCAACGCTTGAAAACACGTAGTCCGATTAGTGTTTCCAAAACCGAAACCGAAGTTGATCCTGCCGAATCTTTGCGAACCGCTCTCCGCCTCGGAGATTCTGCCCTCATATTGGGTGAAGTAAGGTCCAAAGAAGCTAAGGTTCTTTACGAAGCAATGCGTGTTGGTGCTGCAGGTAATGTTGTTCTCGGAACAATCCACGCTGACTCTGCTTATGCGGTTTGGGATAGGGTAGTAAATGATTTGGATGTTCCAACAACCTCATTCAAGGCAACTGATATTATTGTTGTAGCAAAACCAATTCGGTTTAAGGGTTCTTCGCAAAGAGTGCGAAGAGTAGTTGAAATTACTGAAATAAAAAAACATTGGAACGAAGACCCTGAACGAGAAGGCGGACTCTTATCATTGATGGCTTATGATGCTGCAAAAGATTCTCTTGAATTAATGGAAGACAATTTAAAGGAAAGTGAATTATTGCAAAAAATTCAGAAGCTCTACGGTTTAACTGTAAACGAAATTTGGGAAGATATTAGGATGAGGGGAAAAGCTAAACTATTTTTAGTAGAAAAAAAGAATGAACTAAAACTTCCTATGTTGCTTGAAGCTGAAAATACTGCACTCGCTTCTGGAAAATTATTATTGTTTAAAGAAAAAATGATTGAAGAGGAAGGTAAACCAAATTATGTTCAATTATTAGGGCAATGGAAAAACTGGGTAAGTGAAGTATTAATACCCCGAATGCAAAAAAATTTGAGTGAAGAAAAAAATAGTGAAGAATAATATTAAACCGATTTGGTGAATTATTTTTATGCCTCCACAAAGAAAACCAATGATGGAAAGAACTCCTGGCCAAATTTATAAGGGAATTACTTTTGGTGGAGAAAAGTTTGAAGCAGCTCAAACTGAAAGATTAATTGAACGCGATCCCCAGTACGTTCAGTTTTGTAAGAATATGAGGAAACGTTATCCTTCTTACGCAAGGAATGCTTCTTTTCCTGATGCTCAACGCGAAGCAATTCAATTTCTTGGATGGAGAATGAATGCTGGCGATTTTTCTGCAGCAATTAAGGGAACATTCATGACAGGATTAATTCCGATAATAATTATTTTGGTTATGGTTTTTATTCTCGGACTTGGAATAGAATTTGGAGAATTTACTACAAGAGAGTTTCTTGGTGAACCCTTCCTCAATGATTTAACTGGCGGAGACGAAGCAATGGCGTTCTCTTTTTTTATTGGAATTGCATTAATGCTTTTCGGTTTGCTTGGTGGAATAATTTATTATATTTATAATTTTCCTCTCTCCGCAGCTAAAGCCGAACGCAATCGTGCACTCAGTTATGTTCCTGAGATAGTGGGTTACATGATTATGTCAATGAAGCTTGTTCCCAACTTGGAGAAAGCAATTGAGTTTTCTGCTAAACACGGTAGGGGAAAAGTTGCTAATGAATTCAAAAAAATTCTTTGGGATTTTCAAATAGGGGTTTATGGTTCGGTTAGTGAAGGGATTGATGCGCTTGCTTATCGTTGGGGAAAATCCGAATTAAAAGAAGCTTTGATGCGTATTCGTTCGTCAGTACTGGAGCCCAGTGAATCACGCAGAGTACAAGTACTCGATAAAGCAATGAGTATTGTTCTTGAGAGTGTTAAAGAAAAAATGGAGGACTATGCTCGTAGCTTGAATCAACCAGCAACAATGCTTTTTTACCTCGGAGTTTTGCTTCCATTATTATTAGTGATTATTCTTCCAGTTGGCTCTGCTTTCTCAGGAATGCCCTTCGCTCGTCCAGAATTATTATTCATTCTTTATTGTGTTTTAATTCCAGCAATTGCTTTTATGTTTGCTAAAAAAGTTGTTGATAATCGTCCAGATACTTACGAGCCCCCACAAATTAGTGACAATTATTTTTCGCTTGCACCAAAATGGATGATGAAGTTAGGTGGAATGGTTATTGATGCGAGACTTGTTTTTGTTATAATAATTGTTTTTGGTACAGGACTTTCTCTTTACACTTCAATGGAGGGCTTTCCACCAAAATCATTAATGCCTGCTGACGATGGGGGTTATACTTTCCAATTCATTCCTGCTGATAAATCAGTTGCCCAAATTAATGAAGCACAGGGGCGTGCAGAAAATTATTTTTATGAACCAATACTAGATATTTATATTTTGGATATTCCTGATATTAGGAAAGGAAAACTCTATAATGATACACTAAAAACTATAAGTGTTGCACGAAATGGGGTAGTTAGTGAGGAAGATGAAGTTAGGGCAGAGAATATTGTTTTCCTAGCAATGTTAAAAGAAACGAGCGAGTATAGTACTGACCCAACAAAGTACGTTTTCTGGTCAGGTTTCATAATTACTTTGGTTTGCGCAATTTCTTTTTTATTATATTACAGAAATATTTACAAGCGCAAAGTTCAATTAGAAATAATTTCAATGGAGGACGAATTCAAAGAATCAATGTATATTATTGCTTCAAGAATGGGGGAAAACAAGCCGGTAGAAAATGCTCTCAAACACGCGCGTGATTTTCTTTCCGATATGGCTATTAGTAAAAGAATTTTTGCGAAAACCATTGACAATATTGAATTAATGGGAATGTCAATTGATAACGCGGTTTTCGACCCAGTGTATGGTTCAATGAAAAATATTCCTTCAAAGATTCTTGTTACATCAATGCAATTACTAGTTGATTCCGTAACTTTAGGAGTTGAAGTTGCTTCTCGTACCTTGATGAGTTTGTCTCTACAAATGGAGAACATGGATAAAGTAAACAAGGGCTTGAAGGTAATGGTTTCAGAGGTTTCCACTACTATGCGAACGATGGCGGTTTTTATTGCACCAATTGTTCTTGGAATTACTACGGTTCTACAAAAAGTTGTGATGAACACGCTAGCAGGAATTGTTTCTGAGGAATCAATTCAAGCAGTTTCTTCTGGAGCTGGTGATGTTGGTGCACTTGCTGGGGGTGCGGGCGGTTCCTTTAACGTTAATTCAATGTTTAGTACAGTTACTGCAGATGTTTTCCGAACATTTGTTACTCCGTTAGGGTTTTTTGTAATAATTTCTATTTATGTTGTTGAAATAGTAGTTATAATGATTTATTTTACAACAAAAATTGAGGAAGATAATGATTTGTTATTCAAAATTAATCTTGCATTTGCTTTACCAATAGCTGTAACAATATTTGTTGTTACTGTTTTCGTTGGAAACATTGCGGTTAGTGCGATAATGTAGAATTAAAAAATTTTTTATGGTTGGTTAAATGTTTTTGGATAAATTTTTAGATAATAAAGCACAATCAGGAACAATTTTTCGTTTATTGATTGATGCAATAATAATGATGGCGGTTTTGATTATAATTATCGCTACCCTAAATTATTTTAATGATTTTAAGCGCGATGTTTCTAAAACAAAATTCGTTGAACTAGTTGGTGCGGTTGTTGAAGCGCCCAGCGGACAAGTAATAAAATCTTCTAACCTATTTTTTTCTAAGGGTTTGGAATATTCTTCTGATGATTTACAAGAACTATCACATTACCCTGCGAGTTGTTTTTCTTTTCAAACAAATTTAACTAGTGCAGAGATTACTGGCGGGGGTACAGAGTCCCTTGGTGGGGGTACAGGAATTTCTTTCAAGAATGATGTTGAAACAACGGTTTATGCCATGTGTGAAGTAATTGAGGACAGTGATTGTCCTGCGGGTTGTAGTGGCGAACCCCAAGAAGATTATTGTGATTTAGTTGATTGTTGTAATATTGAGTGTTTATTTTCTTTTGGTAAAATAATTCAATCAAGTTAGAAAAAAGTTTTGCCAAAGAGTATTTTTTCTTTTAGGGAACCTTTAAATATTACTTTCTCGTTGATTGTTCAGGCTTAATGCTCAATATATGCGAGGTGTTTTTTTGATGCTTAACCAGAAAGGACAGGCTTTCAGTGTTTTCGAACTCATGATTGCCGCAATAGTAGCAGTAGCGATTCTATTTTTGCTACTACAAATAATCGGTGGAATAAATACTTCCACAAATTCTTCGCCAAAGGATGCGATAACTAACGCTTTACTTAGCGCAAAGACTAGTGGAGGAAGTGTTGATACAGTTGCATTTACAATTGATCCGCAAGGTGAAATAAGTAGTGAAGATTTCCAAGAAAAAACTGGATTAGATCCATTAGCAGTTTTCTTTGTTTTGGCTGATACTGGGGGGCTAAATGATTCTCTTTTTAAGACTGCAGATGCTGGTGATGGTGGAACAAGTTATACTTTGTTCTATAGTAGTAATAGCAAAATAAGTGTTAAAGCAAAAGTAATTTGTAGACAATCAGGAAGGTCTCTGAAAGATTCACTTGATAATCTAGTTGTAAAATCAGGAGCAGCTAATGGTTCTGATAGTGGTATTGTGAGTACTGCGACTGATAGATGTGATAAGCAAAGTTTCATCCCTTGTTGTGCAGTTGTTTTGAGGAGACCATAATTAGTTTGAGTATTGCTAAAAGCAAATTAGTATTGAACGCGAGGGAGTATAGTATTATATACTTCCTTTGCTCCTATTTTTTTATGTCCAATAAATTGAATTTTGGTAACTTACTTTCCGAGGAATCAGCATCATCTGACTTTGGGGCAGTTTATATGATTCTTGTTTTCGCAATCGCTGCCCTGCTTTTAGTTCTAGTAGTAAAGCCAATGTTCCAGCAAGCACAAAAAACAATTCCAAAGGAAACGAAGTGATTCTTTTGAAAAGATTTGTAATGGGAAAAAAAGCCCAAATGAGTGCTCCTTTCGAATTAATGGTTGCCGTAATAATAATGGGTTTTGTTATACTAATTGGAGCTAACTTACTTGATTCAATGAATAGGCAAGTTTGCCTAAACACAGTTGACAAATCCCTTTCAGATTTCGTTGCACTCCTAGAAGATACTACTAATAATAGGAGTTCAACTGGTTTTCATTTTTCTACCCAAGGTTGTTTCCAAGACAAGAAAACTACGATAAAAATTGAGAAAAGAAATACTTCAAAAGAATGCTCTTTGTTATGTTCAACTCCTTCATCAAATTCTTGTTATGGAATAACTTTTTTTGCGGAGAATGTTCCGAATGCTTACATTAGTAAATGTATTAACATTCCGGGTTACACTACTTTTATGAGTATGGATACATGCAACGAGCGTAGGGACGATGAGAGTTATAAGTGGGTTGATGTTTATGATAATCTTCAAGTAGGTAACTATTCTTTGAAAAATATTTCTACTTCAGGAGATACTTTTCCAAAGATTTGTGTTTACAGGAAAAGCGCATAAATTGGAAAAAATTTGTATTTAATAAAAAAAATTTGTATTTAGTGAAAAAAAATTTGTTTAAGGTGATTTGGATTGCTTAGTTTTATTCTCAGTAAAATGAATATGCTTATTTTTGCTGCAGGAATTTTTATTGTAGCAATAATGTTTTTTCAATTCATGGAATCTAATAGTATTAATAGTTCAGCTTTTTATTTAATACAAGGACACAAAACAAAAATTGAATCCCAGTTAAATTCTGATGGGCTTTGCTCAATTAAGGATGCTGTTTTTGCTGAAAAACTCGGTTTGGGTTCGGGCAGTAGTTCTCTTTATTACAAAATTGATTTTTCTTCCGAAAAATTTGGAGCAGATAATAAGTTAGTAATTTCTTTTCTTGACAAAACACGTAATCCTAAAAATCCCGTGCTTATTGCTTCTCAACAAATTATTACTGATGCCACTATAATTCTTGTTGATGGAAATTTCATTGAAACGAGTACTCCAATAACTACTCAAATGGTGGGTAAAGACAAAATTTCTCTTGACCCGAGTGGAAAAGAAGTTTATACTCTAGATTCTTATGTTATTATAAAAGAGGTTTTGGATGGTGAAAAGTATTTGTATATTATTCCTTGTTCAACCCAAGTCAACAATAGTTGTAAGCAAAGCATAATCAAAATGGGTTGTTATTTGTTGTGGAAAGAAGGACATGATGGAAGTGAAGATCCAAATGAACAAGCCCCTTCTTGTTTTAATGTGTATTTGCCAGTTAATTCTGATTCACTTACTACTCCTACTTTAACTCGCAGGGAATGTAGAGACGATGAATCGCTTTGGCCATCTTCAGTAGTATAGTTGTAGAGTTTACTAATTCGGTTTGATTGCAAAAGTATTTATTTAGTGAACTCTTATTCTGTTAATGTCTTTTCAAAAAAGAAGAGGGTTTAATAGTTTTAAAACTTTTAAGCCTCGTGGATTTATTGGCGCAATTGGTGATGATTTGCCTTCACTTATTCCACTAGTAGTTTCTTTACTCCTTTTTTTCTCGGTTTTTGCTCTCGCACTCAATACTTATAATTACAAGAATCTTGAATTCAAGAAGCAATTAACAGTTATTTCTGTAGCCAAGCAAATAAAACAAGATTCGCTTCTCCTTAATGTTCAACACTTTTTGGATAATTGTGATGATGCAAAAAAAACTCCTTTGCCTTATAATTTTTTTGCAGGGGTTTTTCCTTCTGATTTTGATTTAACAAAAATTGCGCATTATGTTGATGAGTATGGTGATTTCCAGGCATTTAATACGGATGGAGTAATTACAGGTTTTTCTGATAAACAAGATTCTCCGGATTATAGTGGATTAAAATACTCTTGTAAGTTCATTAAAATTGGTGCGCGCGATTTAACCGAAAAAAGCAAGAATTATTCTATAAGATTTTATCCTATTGCTGTTCAAACAAAACTTTTAATTAGTCCTAGTGTGTACAGCGATACTTATGTTATTGTTCCTGCAATAATGGTTTTGGTGGTGTGGGAATGAAAATAATAAAACCTCTGATTTCTAGAATTCTTTCAACCGATTCTCGTGCCCAAGCCGCGCTAATGGATTCCTTATTTTTTCTTGCAATTGTTTCAACAATTTGTACTCTGCTTTTTTTCTTTGCAATGAATTATGGTACTGTTCTTGAAAAAAATATTAATTCTTTTTATTCCAGTGATTTTGCAGTTGATTCTTTGAAAGTAGTTACTTACGTGAATGTTTTGCGTGACGGAAATGATGTTTATTCAATAATTCCTAATGAAAACCCACAGTATGATTATTTGTTTACTCTAATAAAAGAAGATTATGCTGACACTAAAGAGTTGAAGCCAACCACTAAGCGTGCGATAAAGAACACTTTATCTGCGGTTATGAGGCCTTTTGAAGAATCCCTTGATTACTCTTTTTTTATAATGAATGAGGATACAAATAATTTTTTGTTCTTAATGTTTGCTGTTCATGATTATAACACTGGAATATTTGATGAAGACGACGAAACAAAGTCTAATTTAGATTTGAAATATTATTCTTGTAATCCTCAGAAAAAAGATTTGCTTGCTAAAGAAATTTTGCCTAATGTTGGTAAAGTTGATTCGTCTATTAGTAAAATTACTTTATTTGAATTAGGGGAAAGTGGTTCTGGGAAAATTTTTGTAATTGGTTTGCATTTGTGGATTTCTAAGGATTATTCTGCACTAAATCTCTTGACTCACGGCACTGACGCTGATGGAACGAATTTTAATTGTGTAGAAATAGAATAGTTGTTTTATGAGTATAATTACTCGCGGTATATAATTGCCTTTATTTAGTTCCTAAATTTTTCTCCGCATTTTGGGCAAGTAACTTTTCCTTCCTTGTTTTTGTTTCCACAATTACCACAAAAAGCTTTTCCGCATTTTGGGCAATACAAAACTTTTTGAGTTACTTTTTTACAATTAGGGCATTTTATTTTATCAGTATCATCTTCTTCCATTTTTTCTATTTCTTCATCATTACTTTTACCCTTTTTTTCTTTTCCAGTTTTTTTTGATTTGGGTTTTTCTTCTAAATTCAAATCAAGTGAGAATTCATCGCCTTCGTGTATTTCTTCTTCCCCTGTTGAATCGTCCTTGAACAAGTCTTTTACATTAATCACATTGCTTGATTGAATTGGTGCTTGGGCAGAGCCTTCTGTTTTCCGTAAATTATTTTTGTCTTCTTCGTTTGCTCTTTTTCGTTCTTCTCTTTCTCTTCGCCTTCCGCGATTCAGTCTCCTTGGACCTTCTTGTCCAACAGGAGGCTCTTTTTCTTCATATATGTCTGAGTTTTTTAGTTGAGCAAAAATATTTTCGGCAATTTGTTCTGCCTCACTTTTGTTCGGCATTCTTTTTTTTTCTTTCTTGAATTTTTCTATCTCCATTAACGCTAATTTTTCTTCAAGATTTTTTGCTTGAATCATTCGCAATTCATTAAAATTCTTTTTATCTAGGGTAGGTAAATCCTCGTACCTTATAGTGGGCATTTTCGAGTTTAAATCTTGGCGGAAAGATGCTTCTTTGCGTTCTTTTTTTTGTTGTTCTTCAGGTAACTCGGCTCCAGTTTGTCTGTAAAAGCGTTTCATTCTCCGCGGAATATTAGCCATTTTAAAACCTTTTTTCAATTTCCTATAATTTATTTTTAATTAAGTTTTTTATATTTCCTTATTTTAATTTTGATTTATTTTATTTCTTCAAATTCTTCTTGTGCACTCTTTTTTTTGAATAATTCTTGCGCTGTTTTTTTTAATTTTTCCAACGCACTTCTTTTATCCTCTTCAGTAGAATTATTGGCTTTTTGTTCTTTAAAAGCCTGTTCGTTTCCTTCTTTTTTGTACTTTTTTAGGACCTCTCGTATATTTACTTTTTCTCTAGTTTCTTTTGTTATTGCTTTAGCTTCAAGTTTTTTTGGAGTAATTCTCTTTTTTGTTCTTTTTTTGTCGAATTCGTTTGCAATTGCAAGGTCTTCTTGGTTATTTGTTGATTTAATTGTGTAAGCAATTACTAATGAAAGTAATGCCCCAATCATTATTCCGGCTGGAAAAAAAACTTCTCCAACTAAAACTGATGCAATTAGTCCTATTGCTATAATTAAAGCCCCAATAACGTATCCAAAAATAATTTTTGAAACAATTGAATCTCGTTGTTTTGCCGGAAAGCCTATTCGTAATACAGCATAGCCTAATGAAAAGCTCCCTAAAAAAAAGAATCCTGCTAATATTTCTTGTGTCATTAGTACCCCGCCATTTTTAATGTTCAATTAACTTTTTTTGTCTTGATTATTCCTTATATTGAGGAGAAGGTAATTATTATATATTACTACTTCGCAATACTTTGGCAGTTCAGTTGTTTTGGTGAATTGTTTTAGTGTATTTTGTGGGTTGTTTTGTAATGGATATTTCTACCGTTTATTATTCTTTAATAAGTTTATTCCAACTTTCTCTTTCAGCTACAGTAATTTGTTTTATTGTTTACAAAATCCTTAATCTTGCTTTTGCTTGGTTAAGGAAAGAGAAAAAAATTTCTTGGATTAAATCTGCGCTCGTCCTTAATTTTGTGTTTATTTTTGTTTTGTTATTACTTGCGTATGTAGTTCCTTTCCTTTTAACTAATTCCACTTATGTCCCTTTTGATGAAGAGGTTCAGCCAACGATTGTAGAGTACCTTATTTACTTTTTTACTCAACCATTGCTCCGCATTATTGTTGCTTCAATTATTCTTGGAATATTTTTGTTGTTTTTTGAATTTGTGGGGAATGTTTTGCTTGAATACCAAAAAAAGAGGAAGTATTCTCACTTGTTGAAAGAATTTGTAGCAATTTTTGTTACTTGTGCCATTTTTATCATTCTTTTATTATTTGTTTTTAGTTGGGCTCCGCTCGGTTTGTTCGTTTATATTTTTTATGGGAAAATAAATGAAGCACCGTTATTAATATTAAGCGTTGCGAGTATAATTTGAATAGTTGTAATTGTGTGTAGTTGTAATTGTGTGTATTGGATTGGATGTGTTTTTGAATGCAATTGAATAAAGAAAAAGTTTTTCAAAAAAACCCGTCTAGTTTTACTCACTTCAGATTAGGCTTTTTTTGTGCTTTCTTGTTTCTAGTTTTGTTTTTATCTAACCCCGCTTTTGCTTTTGCTTTACAAGAAAAAAATTCTACTCAATCAGAAGTTGCTTTTTTTGCCGACATTATTGACACCACTACTGATACTAATAATTATAGTTCTTCAGGGGCTTACCCAACTTCTTGTCGGGTTTCTATTCTCGATCCTAAAGAAGCTAAAGATATTATTGATTTGACTCAAAATAATTTTAGTGGGGGAGAAATGACTGATGGTAGTGATGCTAATGTTCCTGGAAAAAAAATTGATGATTTGGAATTAGTTGGTGAAACCGGCGATGGAAACAAAGCGATTAAGGTTGCTCCGCCAAATGAAACAACGAGTCCGGATAGGTTCAAATTTTTTAATGGTAAAAGAATTACTGGCCCTTGGGGGGTTGGCTTAGTTCTTGATGATACGTTGAGAGTTGGTAGGTGTGAATCAATTTCTCAAGAGTCTTGTAGAATTAATGGTAATGGTTTGAATTATCGTACTGACGGTAAGGGATTTATTTCTGATATCTCTAGTGCATTTACCAGTTTAAGTGATGCTAGTGGAAGAATTTCTGCGGGTGTTTCTGATGAGGAATACAAAAAAATGCAAAACAATTTGTTGGATGATAATTCTACTGAAATGATTGTTGCGACGTCTGTTGATGGGGAGATGATTCCTAACTCAATTAAGTCTCGGGACTTTACTGCACAAAACGCAACTACTTGTAATGGTAGCAAATGTTTGATTAGCACTTACTCTGCTTTTGATAAATACTATAATGCTTGGTTTTCTACTGACTTTGTTGTAAGTAACTTTGGACCACTCCTAGTTTCTAGGGCAGGGAGATTACTCCATAAAGCTGCGTGGGGAGTTGGTAGAGACGATGGTACCGTTTTGAGTAAATTGAGTAGAAAACTCGAGGGTATTCGTTCAAATATTGTTGGGACCCCTACTGAAGCAATTGGAATTTCTAGGATATCCCAATACCACGCTTTGTTGAATGAATATGGATTGAGGAATTACCTTGGTGAAGGAGATATTGGAATGAAATGGTTTTCTTCTGGTTCTGCAGGTTATGCTCAAAACCTTTTGGATATGGCACCTAATGGAAAATCTATTCTCAAGAATCTTTCTGCTGACCAAAAAAAAGCTTATTATAAAGCAGTAGAACATTTGAGAGCATATGCTGAGGCGAGTAAGGCCCAAGTTGATGCTGCAAAAGCTACTTATAATGCCGTTTCTGCTGGTGGCGATATTGCCGAGCTAGCTGCTCGAAGAAATTTTGCTAAAACAATGGCTGCTCAAGTAGTTGATTGGGATACTAGTGTTGATCTTGACTTCATCAAATGGTTACAACAACAAAACGATTTTTTTGATTACCAAGGTTATGCAATTCAAAGACTTGGTGCTACGGGCACTGATGAAATGATTCCACTTACAGCAACTGCTCCAAATAATTTAAAGAGAGTAATTAAGGAATTTTCTGAGTCACCTAATGGGGATTGGAGTAAATGGGCTCAGACTCCTTCTACTCCGGGTGGCTTCAAAGCACTCGATAATGGTAGTTTGAAGATGTTTAAATTAAGTGAGGGTTCGGTGTTCCAAAAGAATGTTAGTATTGATGATTTAGAAAAACATTTAGCAAAATATGGTGCTGATAGGTACAGTGTTCAATTACCTGGACAAAAAGCAATTTTGTTAAATGCTCAATCAATTGATTACTTGAAAAAAAGTCCTTCTGTTCCTGGAACAATTGATATTTTGAAAACAGATTGGGTTGAGGTTCCAGAAGGATTAACTCCTGATGATTTTGCGCGAAGACTTACTGATATTAGGATTACTGGCAGACCAAATGTAGCAACAAAGGATTTGGGTGAACTAGTTCAAGGTTTGCGACAGTACCCTGAGTTTTCTACTCGAAGAACTTATGGTTGGCTTGATGCTCAATTTGCAAAAGAAAAGGATTTGATTTTTGATTACTATAAAGCAAAACCAGCTGCTCTTGCTACTGCAACTTTTCTTCCTGTTGCGGTGTGGAATGTAAAGCGAGGACTTGGTAGTGAAGATTTTTCTGCTTACATGCTTCCCGATACTTGGACTACAATAAAAGTAAGTACTGGTGTTGGAGAAATTTATCGTGATGCGTTTATTGATTTTTATGCTAATGCGGGTTCTGACCAAGGAGATATGTTTGGTAGGGCAATTAATTCTTTTGTTTTTGCTTACGGTGAGTTAGCTGAAGTTGCGATTTCACAACTTTCTCCTGCATTCGAGGATTACATTGATAGGGCTACTGGCGAGGGGGGCTTACAAGCAGGAATTACTAAACCGTCAATAATGCGTGACGAAGTAAAAGATATTGCATTTTATTCTCATAACGAAAATTGTTCTGGTTGCACTACTCCAATTATTGTGAAAGATAATTACTTCAAAGTTTCTGGTTTTGTTGCTCCAACAGAAATGAAGGGCTTTATTGTTGAAGCATTAAGTACTGAGCAAAAAAAAGAAGATGGGACAACAATTGTTTCTTATGCTCACCACACTAATATTGAGGGAAAAACAACTGAGGTTGATGGAGAAAAAATTTCTTTAGTACAAGCAAGAACCGATGAAATGACTTGTGACCAACGGCTTAGGGCAATTGGATTGGGTTGGGCAGGAACCGGTGCTGGCGGAATACTTGCGTTGGGTGAGAGTGCAACTTACTTTATATTTGGGCCAGCTGGTTTAATTGCTTCTGGTGTTCAACAATTATTGTTAGCTCCTAAACTCCAAGATTGTGTTGATGATGTAGAAGGTTATTATATTCACTTTTATTCTCCTCCGCAATTAGAAAAAAATAAGGCTGCAACTAAAGAAACTCTTTCAAGCCAATCAATTAATGATGCTATAGCGGAGATGGCTAAGAAAACTGATGAGGCTGTTGCAAAAGAAGCAAATAATCCTGTTTCTAATGCAGTTGAATCTTTGAGTAAGGATGTTAAGGACTTTGCGGAACAAGCAAAGAACATTGAAATATTGCAAGCCTCAATTGAATTATTTGCACCAAATCAAGGTACTCTTTCTGGTTCTGATGTCTTTTATTTTTGGTATAAAGGAAATTCAATGCCTGCGGGTTATCCAACTGAAGGAGTGCTCGAAGTTAAGGATGGTAATCAAAGTGTTAAATATGATTTAGAGAATGGTGAATTAATAATTAATGGTAAGAAAGTTCTTGGTTCTGATAAAGCTGATCACGTTAGAATGACTACGCTTCCTGGTGATTTCAGAATACCTGCCCAAGTAATTCCAGTTACGCTTACTTCTGTCGCAATGCCCCGAACTAATGACCCTGTTTTCGAATTAGATACTTACGGACAAATAAGAGTCCTTGATAATGCGGTTAGGGATTGTATTAGTAACGCAATTTTTGATCAATCCGGAATACAAGATACTGGTGATGAATTAACTCGTGTGTTCGGACCATTAACAGGAATTGCTACTGAGAGTTATGGTACTGTATTCACGCGTGACGGAGTAATTTATTTAGAAGGATTAGGGCCAAGAACACAGAGCACTAGCTTTAATTCGGTTTTCATTATTAATGGTTTTTGGGAAGGAAAATTACTTGATGCTGGGCGAGATTTGAATGCGGGTAAATTAGTTTCAATGACTTTTGAAAACGGAACAATTGTTTTAAAGCCAGAAACACAAGAACTAATTATTTGGTTAAGACAACACCACAACGCTGTGCTAAATAATTCTGATGTTGTTGGGTTAAGAGGAAACTTAACTTCAACAATTGACCCTGAAACCGAATGTCCTGTTCCTGCAATTAATTTGGAAGCCCTAGCAAATCCTGCTAGCGAAAAAGCTGGAACAAAAGTTGCTAACTTTAATACTTCAATGGAACACTTAGGACCTTTTACTCAATTTACTACTGATAAAAGAATTTACATTTTTTATTCTAAGCGTGATGAGAATTCTGGTGGCGAATGCAAGGATTACTTTAAAGTAATTGACAAGGATACCGGGCAAGTTCTTACTGACTCTGAGATTGTTGGCGGAGTTGCTGGAGTAAAGCAATCTGATGATGGCACTATTAGTTTCCAAACCGTTGATGGACAAAACCATACACTTAAATTTGATGCCGAGAATGGTGTTCCAAAGCTTTCTTACAATGGGGGGGTTCCTGAAACTCTTTTATCAGCACAAGGAACAAAAGGTTCTTTCTGGTACGACCCTGCTACTGGACAATGGTACCCCGAAAATGGTTTACAGATTCCTTTGAATCCTAACTACAAAGAGAATGGAGGATATTTTTCTACTGAGGGCGGAAAATTCTCGGGACAATCAGGTAATCCAATTACATTCAATGTTGGTGACTCAAAATCGGGTGGCTTCAACATTCCTTCTCTACCAGAAAACATTTTCCTACTTGCGTGCTTCATCGCAATGTTCCTTGTAGTTGCATTCACTTCAACACAATTTGTTAGTAAGTCTAGCAAAAAGAAGTTAAAGCGAAAGTAGTTAAGGAAAAATAAAAAATAGATTTATTTTTGCGAGTATTTTATTGCTATTTAGAAACAATATCTTTAAGCGTACATTTGTGTCTTCGAACTAGAGCCTTTTTCTGCTAATTCTTCTGCGCTTTGTTCTACTGTCTTCAAGTGTTTTACTAGTGCTTGTTCCATTAATTTAGCTTCTTTTTCTAGTGCAGTAATATCAATCTCTATTCCAGTGATTTGTTTTATTGCTTTCACCATTTCGATTGCTGCCCAATAATCAGCTGCACTCTTAGTGTTCCCTAGTAAACAAAAGGCTTCAATTTTATTGTCTTTTAATTCTAGCATTAGCATTGCAGTTACTCCTTCGCTTATTCCGTTCTCAATTATTTTGAAACCAAATTCTTTCACAATCTTTTTTGAGGTTTGGTCGCTAGCAAATGCATAAATCTTAGTGGCTTCTTCGCTTCTAATTCCTGAAGTTGAAATTACTCGCGTAATGCCTTTTTTTTGTACCCATTCAACAACCTCTTTTGCTACTACTCCTGCTAATTGTTGGTTAATTATTTGTTCAGAAATCACTATTACTAATTTGTGTTTTGGGCTAACATAAATTCTTGCAGGGTGCATGGGTAATCCTTCTTGTATTCTAATCAATGGTAAGAATAAGGGCGATTTAATATAACCAATTTGTTCGAACTTCATTTTTTCTATAATATATTTTGTTCCAATAGTTCCTGATAATCCTAATCCAGGAAAACCTTCTATCAAAGTAAATCCCTTCAAGGGAATTTGTTTTGTTTCAATTATTTCAACGATTTTTTTTTCTTTATCAGCCATTTCAACCACCAAACATATCTTCTAATTTTAGAACGCATTCCTTCTTTATAAAGCTTGCGCGCTCGCGAATACAATCAATGCAATTGGTACAATTAGTAATGCGTTTATCCAAAAGTTTTTTTTGTTCCCTTCTTGAATTGCTAAAAAAAAGCTACTAATAATTGCGTACTCTACAATATAAATCCACGCGCCCAGCATTGCGCTCGCAAAAATTGCTTTCCTTGCTTCTATACTCAAACCAAAACTTAGTTCTCCTACTGAATCAAAACTTAGTCCTTGTACTAGTCCAACAATGAGTCCGAGGATTGCTGGTACAATTAATGCAGAAGCTAACATCAACGTGTATTTGTTGATGAGCATTACTGCTTGTCTTTCCCTCATAATTGCCTGCATTTCCATTAAGTCTTCTGCAGTATCTTTGAATACTTCTGACATTTTTGCTCCGGAATTGTATCCTTGTAATAATAAATTTGCAACACGAGAATAGGCTTGGCTCTTATTCAACCTTTTGAGTCTTTCAATCGCATCACTCGCGCTTGCACCCGCTTTTATTTCGCGATAAACTCGCGAAAAGTCGTTTGCTATTAACTCAAAATCGCTTTCTCCTAACCGTTTTATTGTATTAAGAAAAGAACTTTCGTCGCAAAAAACGCTCGCTTCGAGCAACAATTCAGCAAGCATCCCTTCTTTTTTTCGTTTCCTATTCTCGAAGGACACATCTTGCCACAAGTAATTCAAAAAGAGGGGGGCAATTAGGAAAATTATTCCAAATGCAAAATATGTTAATGGTTGTTTGAGTGCAACTACTAGTGCGAGCCAAATTATTGCTAACCCAATCCCTTCTGCTGTGCTGTATTCAATAAATCCGTTGAGGTTTCTAAAACGCGAGTTATTCGCTTCTAATTTATCCTCAAAATCTTTTACTTTTTCTTCCTCAAATAAAGAATTAATTACTTTTTCAAAAAATTGTGTTGTATCCATTTTTTCACCATTTTTTTTTCTTAATTATTTTTCAAAATTTTCACCAATTATTTTTTTTAATTTTAACTATTCTTCAAAAATGCTGGCGTCTTTGAATTAATGAAGCCAAGTATTGTCACATCAATTAACGGAAATAATCCTACGCTCATCAAAAATACTTGCTCTGCGCTAAAACTAAGTTTCATGAAATAACTTCCAACTAAAACAAAGCTCATGAACATTGCGGGAACAATTGCAGAAACCGCAACAAACACTAACGCGTACATTACCATTTTGCTTGAGAACTCTTTGCTTTCAATTCTTTGTCTTGATAATAATTCTTGAGCAATTTTTTTCAAACCAGTAACATCTTTTTTTCCGTGTAATTGCAAATTAGCCAAGTTAGCATTAACCCTTTTTACTAATTCAGAATCCACACGTGCGTTCATCGCATTCAATGCTTTACCTAATCCCGCGCCTTTTTTTAAATCCTCAACTACGCGCGCATATTCTTCACTCACAACATTTTTCTCTCTAGAAGAGTCTTCTAATGCTCTTCTAAAATCTTTTCCAATTCTTATTTCAGTTGCTAATTGCATTACAAAAAAAGGTAGTTGTGCTTCCACTAATTTTCCGTACTTTTTTCTCTTTACAAGTGGGGCTTGTAGTAAAATCAAAAAAATAAAAGCAATTATTGCGAGAGAAATTGCCCCTGATTTGTAAATGTCTTTTATAATTAATCCAATAAAAAGCCAAGCAAATAATCCAATGAATATTGCAAACTTTAATGCATTCATTTTGTGTTCTTCGAACTTTTTTTCATTCAATCCAGATTTCTTTTTCAAAAATTTGTCAAGAAAACTCAAAAGTTCTTCACCCCACTAAAAATCACATTTCGTTTTCAGCAATCGAATAAAAATCTTGGAAACTAACTTCTTTTCCAAGTTTTTCTAAAACACTTTGCTTTTGTTTGAGCATTTTTTTTATTTCTTTTTCGCTACAAGAAAAAGTTTGAGTCATTTTTTCTAAAAGCCTTTTTGATTCACCACATTTTTCTAGTAACCCTTTTTTGTAATTGTATTTGTAAAGCAAATTTAGGTTTATTTTTTGGGTTTGTCCAATCGCTTTTTCTTTTGCTCCAATTTCGGGTTTGATTAATTCAGCAATTTCAACTACTCGCCTTTCCTCAAATCGTTGCCCTCTAACATTTTTACTCAATCTTTTTTGTACTACAATTAAATCAAGTGAAGCCAGTGCTCTTTCTTCTATTCCGAAACTCACGAATCTTTCTAGTCCTTCTTTTGCGCTCTCCGCGTGGAAAGTAGCGTAACTTCCTCTTGCTTGTCCCGCTAGCATTGTATCAATAAATGCTTTTGCTTCGGGTTTGCTTCTAATTTCTCCTACAATTACTCTATCCGGGCGCATCCTGAAAGTGTTTTCAATTAATTTTTCTAAGCCTACCCCAACTTCTTCTGCAGTATTCATTTTTACAGTGTGTTCTTGGGGTAAAACTATTTCAGGGGTTTCTTCTACTACCACAATTCTTTCTCTGTGGGGAAGGAAACAAAATAATGCATTTAGTGTAGTTGTTTTTCCTGAACCAGTGTTTCCGCAAATGAGTAGTGAGCAAGAAGTTTGCATGCTCATCCAGAGGAAAGAAGTTGCTTCTGCACTAATTGCTTTTGATTGAATTATTTTTGTGGGAGTTAAAGGATTTTTTTTGAATTTCCGTATAGTAGCGTTAATTCCTGTGAATGCAATTGGGTTCATTGTTGCATTCAACCTCGAACCGTCCGCGAGGACAGCGTTGAGCATCGGGGTGTGGAAACTCAACTGCCTGCCCAGGGGCGCGGACATTTTGTTTAGTAGGTTTCTAATTCTGTCTTCTGAATGAAAAGTAATATTTGTTTTTAACCAACCGAAAGTACAATGGTAAACCATTACTTCTCTTTTCGGACCATTAATTGCAATTTCTTCTAATTCTCCATCAAGCATTAATGGGGTCAGAACACTTTCATTTAGTGCTTCCCATTCTAATAATTGTATTATGTTTTCTCTTTCTTCTTTATTTAGTAAAATCATATTTTCTAAACAAAAATTTTTTAAAAAAAAATAAATGTCTTTTGTTTGAATAATGCTTTTTCCTGTGCTCTTCATTTCTTCTAACGCTTTTTCAAAAATATTTTTTCCTCTTTCTTCTAATGGGGGTAAATTAACTAATAGAAATAATTCTCCTGCTTTTGCAACTATTTCTCCTGAAGAACTTTCTGACATTTTTTTGTTGTATTCTATAGGCACTAACTCAAAACCAGTTTCTTTTAATTTTTCTGTATTCGAACCAATTGTTTTTTCTAAACCCATTGCTAATCAGTAAGCATGGCTTCTTTCTTTTGTTTAAAAACCTTCACGACTTTTCGTCGATTGACTAATTGAAAAATTTGGGAATGAAGTTAATTAATTGAAAAATAGGGTTGGTTTTGAAAGTTACCAGCTAATTGTGTTCCCAATTTTTACTTTCTTTGCTTTTCCTTTTGGTAATTCTACAACATATTTTGCTGGTTTTTTTGGAGTATAATTTGGTACAAAGGGTTCTAGCGTTACTTTGTCAACAACTTTTTTTTCTTTATTCAAAAAAAGAACATCAATTGGAAAGAAAACAAAAACCATGTGTATGGAACTAGTAATCGTTCCTTCTCCTTGCATTTCCATTACTAGAGCATAATTGAAATTCTTTTTATCCTCGAACATTAATCCTTTCATTCGTTCCCACGATTCTCGCGCTACGCGAACATTCTTCATGAGCATTTTGTTATTGTATTTTAACATTTTTTCACCAAAAATAAGTTTTTTCTAAAGTAATATATTTTGTTGTCCTATTTTAACAACTCCAATGGCGGAACCTTTATTTCTTGTAATAATTTCTCAGTTTTTTTTGTTTGTACTTGTTCAATTTCTTTTCGTTTCTCATCAAGCTTTTTGCTTATCTCATCAATTTCGAGCATCTTTTTTTTCAAGTCAGCAATTATTTGAGCCATTTCGACTTTTTTCTTTAAGTCACCCATTTCTTTTTCCATATTATCTTTTTCGGGCGTTGGGGTAGAAGCGGTTTGTGATTTTTTTGTTGGTATGTTAGAGTCTTTTTTAATTTTTTCAACCATGCCTTTATTGTGTTTTTCTTATTATTAAATCATTCGCATAGCAAAATTGGTACAATATTAGATAGCAGGTTTGTGAGCAAGTTTTTTAAGGGATAAGACGCCTTTATTTTCTATTAATCGTTAATTCTTTATATTGAACAATAAATTTTTTGGTGAATATTGTGATTGAATCAATAGCATTTATTCCTGATGGGAACAGGCGTTTCGCTACAATGCAGGGAATTAATTTAGCACAAAGCTATTCTTTGGGAACAAGAAAAGCTTGGGATGTTCTTAATTGGCTCACCAAGTACCCAACAATAAAAGCAGGAACTTTTTACACTTTTTCTTTAAAAAATTTTGAGCGCTCAAAACTCGAGCTCTCTGTTTTGATGAAAATATTTGAACACGAATTAGATAATGTAAGGAACCAAAAAATTTTGCAAGATAATGGAATTCAATTAAAGTTTATTGGGCGCAGAGAATTTTTTCCAAAAAAATTGCAAGAAAAAATGTTTTCTGCTGAACAATACACTAGCCAATTTTCTGACAGAACAATTAACTTGGCGCTTGGTTACGATGGGCAAACCGAAATAGTTGATGCTGCAAAAAAATTTGCTCTTGATGTTAAGGAAGGAAAAATTTCTGAAAAGGAGCTAACAACTAAAACATTCAAGCAATATTTGTACTCTGATTTTAAAGAACCCGATTTGATTGTGCGTACTTCTAGTGAACAAAGGCTCTCAGGATTTTTGACTTACCAAAGTTCTTATTCTGAATTAGCTTTCATCAATAAGTTTTGGCCAGCGCTTGAAGAGCAAGACGTTGATAAAATAATTCAGGACTTTAATTCTCGGGATAGACGGTTTGGGAAATGATTCCAAACTTGTTTAAAAATATTCTCGTCTAATTTTCTTTACTCAGCAGAGCTGACTATTCATTTTTTCATAGCCCCGTCGTATAGTGGCCAAATATATCGC
>CAYLWD010000001.1:0-26166 GCA_964387305.1 uncultured archaeon | reverse complement strand
CGGTGGTCATGATTTTAATGTAGCCAACCTTGGGTCATCGTCCCTGCTTAATCCGCCTTCTTCCATTAATACTTTTATTTTACTTTTACTTAACACCATGTCTCCTACTTTAGAAATTTTTCCGTGATAAATTGTGTGCGGATAAGTCCAACCAAAGTAATTGTAAAGTGCGCGTTGCTTTTCTTCATTTCCAATATGTTCTTGTCCGCGTATAATGAAATTAATATTCATGTCGTGGTCATCAATTGCACTTGCTAAATTATAGCTCGGCCAAACGTGCTTGTCCTTTACCCTTGGATTTGGGTGCTCTACATTATCAACAATCTTAGCAAGCCACCAATCCCTAGTAGCAGGGTCTTTGTTCTTCAAATCAGTTTTTATTCTAACTACTGCTTGCCCTTCTTTAATATCGTGGCTCAACATTTTTTTCCAATCCATTAATTGTTCTTTTACCTCTCTTTCCCTACATTTACACGCTTTGCTTTCCCAAATTTTTTTTCTCCATTCTTCTGAATCACAATTACAGATGTATGCTTGTCCTTTTTTGATTAGTTCTTCAATAACTTCATAGTATCTTTCAAGATGGTCGGAAGCATTAGAGATTTCATTAATTTTTATTCCAAACCATTCAAATTCTTGCAAGAATTCTTTTTCAATTCCTTTTATTGGAACCTTTATTTTTGGGTCAGTATCATCGAATCTTAAAATAAATTTTCCGCCATATTTTTTTACATACTCGTCAGTTAATATTGCTGGGCGTGCATGTCCAAAATGCATTGCTCCGCTTGGGTTTGGCGCTACCCTAGTAATTAGTTTTTCTCCTGCTTTAAGCCAGTCAAGTTCGGGTAGAGTTTTTTCTTTCTCCACGTGCTTTAATTCCCAACCTTCTTCTTCAAAAATTTTGTATTTTTTTTCTAACTCGCTTTTATCCAATTTATTTACTTCATCAACTATTCTTTTGATTTCCTTCATTTCTTTCTTCAAATCAACTTCGGGAGCAAGTGCTTTTACTTTTCCAACAACTGCACCAACATCAGCTTTTCCTTGGTACTCAAAAGCATTCTTTATAGCATACTTTTCTGCGATTAGTTTTATTTCAGACATGCTAGAATTAGTGTTGGTTTGGTTTTTAATTATTCGTTCGGGTTATTAAAATTCAGCACTTCCCAGGGTTCCAATGCTTATCAAAATAGTGTGTTAAAGCATTAGCTACTGGTTGGTGTTCATTAAGAATAACAAAACTGTACTCGGGCCTTTGTTTCTTGAAATCAGAAATACCTAGGACAACTTTTTTATCATCGATAATAAATGCGTTCAATCCGTGGTTAGCAATTTTTACTTCAGCACTCTCTCTAAGTTTTTTAGAATTTTGTGAATTCAATAATCTAATAACAACTTTCTTTTCCTTCATTTTTTGTAAAGCATCGTGCAATACTTTGTGGTCGTCAGTTATTTCAGTCATTCCGTGAATTGTTTTATTTGCTTTCAATAATTCTTGTGCAAGAATTTTTTCAAAATCTCCCCTATCCTTTACTTTCATTATTTTTTCTCCACTCTCTTCTTGTACATCATAATTTACTAAATTGTTTTTCATTTCAGTAGCTTCTTTTTCTAATGCGCTTACTTGATCTTTTTTTGCTAAAACTAAAGAATCGATTGCTTTTTGTGGAGTAATTGCTCGATATGATTTTGGTCTACCCTTTATTTCTATAATTAAGTTTTTTTCAATAAGTCTCTCTAGAACATCATACACTCGGGTTTTAGGGACTTGTGCACTCCTAGAAATGTCGGGCGCTTCTGCTTCTTTTAATTTGAATAAAGTGTTGAGCGTTTTTGCTTCGTATTCAGTTAAGCCCAACTTTTCAAAAAGAGTATTTGAATCAGAAACCATACCAATCACTTGCGCACTATTACTAATATTAACTGCACACAGGTATTTAAATTTACTATTTCTAGTGATTACTCTATTTTAGAGTTTTTATGCCTTTTAAAGCACTATTTACTATATTTTCAGAATCTTCGTCTGAATCTTCTGTCTTGCATTCTTTGTTGCTGTATTTTTTCCATCTTTTTTTCTTCGATTTCTTGTTCGAAGTCCTCTACTTTCTCTTTGAATGCTTCTGAAGAAATTTCTTTTCTAGCAACAAGAACTTCTCTTGCCAACAAGTAAAACAATAATGCTAATGATTTTCTTCCCTTGTTGTTTGTTGGTATTGCAATATCAATATTCTTCAAAGGAGAATCGCTTCCAGCAACTGCAATAACTATTGCATTGTTTTGTGTTGCTTCTTTTATTGCTTGTGAATCAATCATTGGGTCGCACACAATAACTACTTTGGGTTCAACAAATATTCTTGCCGTGGGGTTAGTGAATGTTCCCGGAATGAATCTTCCAGTGAATGCTCTTGCTCCTGTTAATCCAGCAAATTTCTTTATTGGTTTGTGTCCATAAACTCTTTTTGAAACTAAAGCAATTTCTTTTGGGTCATAAGTTGATAAAAATTTTGCAACCATTCTTATTTTGTCATCAATTTGTTCAATATTAAAAACCATGAGCCCATCTCCCCGTTTTTTGAAGATGTAGCGCCTCATTTCTCCGGTTTTGAATTTTGTTCCGATATGGATTCCTGATTTCAAGTAAGTTTCAACATCAGTCAATAGGGCTTTGTTACTCTTTAGGTAATCTTCTTCTCCAGTTTCATTAATTTCTATAACTGGTTTTTGTTCTACCCTATCGCGCCTATCTCTTGTTGTTCGTGTATTTCTCTTCATCAAAATCCCCTTTATTTATTAAATACCATTATTTCATCAATCAATTCTGCGTGAGTCAAAAGCATTTTTCTACAACAGTATCTTGTTACTTTTAAATCATCAAGAACTTTTCTAGGCTCTTCACCTTTAGCTACGCGTTGTTTGTATTGTTCGTACAACGCACCAACTGGTTTTCCACACGAAAAACATCTTACCGGAACAATCATTTAACCATCTCCAAATATTTTTTTTTACCTTTTACTGCTTTGTTTTTTGCTTCTTGCTTTTCTTCCAAGTGGTTTCTTCGATTCAACTTTTCTTACATCATCAACTAAAAGTAATCTGTCAAATGCAAGGAACATTTCCTTGAATTTTTTGCCTTTTGCTCTAACAATCGCTTTTGCTAGGCATGCTCTTATAGCAACTGCTTGACTCATAAATCCAGAGCCTTGTACTTTTATGTCCACATCATACTCATCAATAGCTCCTTCAGCTAATACTAATGGTTGTGTTATGAAATCAAGTACATAGCCCCTAGCATAATTCTTCAAATTAATTTTATTAACAGTAATCCTTCCTTTTCCTTTTCTAATAACCGCTCTGGCAATAGCAGTTTTCTTTTTTGCTTTAACTGTCATCCCTGCTTTTTTTGTAGCGGGCTTTACTTTCTTCTCTTCAACTACTTCTTCAATATGTTTCTCATCCATTTATTTCACCGTTAAATCATCATCTAAATAAATTTCATCAATTAAATTACCATCTTCCGCCAAGTGATTCAGCAATTTCTTTTAGTGTTGTTGAATCGTGCTTGTCATTACATTTTGATTTTTCTATTACATCGCCTTTTAAATTTGAAAGATTTTTGTTATAAACCTTCAAATTCTTCAATACTCTTAATGCTGTTTTTTTTCTGTTTGGCAACATTCCTTTTACCATAAATTTGAACATTTTGCTTGGAATCCTATCAAATTTTGGCCCATAATGGGGATTTGACTTAACTGAAGCGTTTACTCTCTTAATGTATTTTTCCATACTGGCTTCTTTAGTTCCAACTAGCAAAAAGTTTTCTGAATTAACTACAATAACACTCTCATTTTTGATTAAAGCTTTTGCTATTCTTGTTGCTGCTCGTCCTGCAACTAATCCTGTTCCGTCAACAATCATCGTATTCACACTCTAAAAATCATTTAATTATTACTGTGTTTTTTGTTTCTTGTCCAATAAAATCTTTCAATAAAACAAATTTTCCTGTTTTACTAATTTTTTTCTTTGCACTCTCTGATGCACTTATAGCAACGATAGTTGCTTTTTCAGTATAATCTCCTTCTGACAAAATTTTTCCAGGCACAATTAATGTTTTCCCCTTAAACTTTTTTGCAAGTTTGCTTAATTTACCGACATTAACAACAATGTTTTGTCTTCTAGGGGCATCCATTCTTTTAGCCAAATCTTTCCAAAGATTTTTTTCAGTTTTTCTTGAAGCTTTTTCTAATTCAGCGACAAGCCTTGTTGTTTCTAATTTTTTTTCCATACAATCACTTTTACTAACCTTACTTTAAAAACCAACTTACTAAATTACTAAAATTGCAGGGGAAGAGATTCGAACTCTTGAAGGCACTAAGCCACAGGATTTCTACTGCAAATCTTCCACTTTTTTTCTCAAAACACTTTGCTCTGCAAATTGCTTTTCACAACTAACTAATTGCAACTTAAGTCCTGCCCCTTTGACCGCTCGGGAACCCCTGCGGCACGGCAAATTTCGCGGCGCGACAAATTTCGCGCGGGAATTGGGCACCTTCGGTAGCCCTTGCTGTGCTAAATAACTTATTGGCCTATAATTTCTTAACCTCTTCTGCAAGAGTGTCAAGTTTTTCTTTTAATACATCTACTGCTGATTCTACTATCTCGTCAGCATCTAATTGTCCTGTTGATTCTATTGTTAAAACAAATTCGTCATCAGAATATTCTAATTCTATTCCGAATTTTTTCATCAAGTCCTCGTGTTGACTACTATTCTTCAAATTATAAGGATCAACTAAAAATAATTTTCCTGCTTTTTCGTCAATAATTCCTTTTGGAAATTCTGATAAAATTTCTCGAATCTTGTAACTCTTTTCATTATTAATGTTGGGTGCTTGGTTGTATGCAATAATTCCTGGCTGGAACTTTACGTGTTCTTTTCCAACTCCCATCATTGCACTCATTTCTAATTTTAATTTTTCTCCTTTACCTAATTTTACTATTGGAATTTCTTTTTCGAGTATTTCTACCTTAGGGTCAGTACTCTTAATATCTTTGCTTGTAACCATGCAAGGGCCTTCTGCTTCTAGCACCAATTTAACGCTTTGTCCTTTTTTATATCCTTTAACGTCCGTCTTTATTGGTAGCATTGCTAATCTATGTGCTAGCATTTCATCGTTAATCACTGAATCGTTTGAATAAATATTAACTGTGTCAATTGCAAGGCAAGGCACTGCATTCATTGTTATTCTTCTTATTGAGTTCATGAATACGGAGTCAACTCCTTTTATCAAGTATTTCGTCAACCCATTTTCTTCAAAAATTTTTTTTACTTCAATAACCATATTATCAACACCTTTTTCCAACATTTATTTATTTGTTAGCTGCTTTTCCCCTAAATTTTTCTTTCTTCCTGCACCCATCGTGTGGCATCGGAGTAATATTTTCAATTGAAATTATTCTCAACCCGTTTCTTGTTAATGAACGAATTGCTGCTTCGGCTCCGGGTCCAGTGCTTGTACTCCTATTTCCACCGTGTGCTCTAACTTTAACAAAAATTTCTCTAATCCCTTTTTCTCTTGCGGCATTAGCAATATATTCTGAGAGTTTCATTGCAACATAAGGAGTTCCTTCTTTGTGTTGTGCTTTTGTTTCCATTCCACCAGTGTACTTTGCAATTGTTTCTGCTCCACTCATGTCAGTGAGCATTAGCATAGTGTTATTGTGTGTTGCATAAACGTGAACTATTCCTCGATTATCAGCCATTATTCTTCACCAACTTTTTTTTCCTTAACATCTACTGCCTTAATTTTACTATCGCTTTTAACAGTTTCTTTTTTTTCTTTCGAATCTACATCTTCGTTTGTTTCTTCACTTTCTTCATCAGCATCAGAACTTTCTTCTTCGTCTCCTTTTGCTTCTTCAAAATCTTCTCTTAATTCTTTTTTAGCATCCTCTTTTTTTGCACCAATGCGTTTTGTTTTCTTCCCTTCTACAATCATTTCTTTTCCGTGGTAAGTAATATTATCTTCTTCATCCAATCCAACAATATATCCAGGTAAATCAACTTTTTTTCCGTTTATTGCAATGTGTCCGTGTGTAATAAATTGTCTTGCTTGTTTTGTTGTTCCTGCTAATCCTTTTCTCCAAACAATTGTTTGTAATCGTCTTTCAAGCAAATCGTTTGTCTTCAATGATAAAATATCTTCTAGTGTTGGATTTCCTCTTAACACTCCAATTTTTTTCATTGAATCAAGCAATTCTTTTTCTCTTTTAATCCTTGTTTCTAAATCAAGTGCAAGTAATTTTCTTCCAGTTGTTCTTTTTGCTCTAATTAAATTTTCCATTCTATATAATTCTCGTTTATTTTTCAAACCATAAGCTTCAATTATTTTATTTTCATCTTCGATTCTTTCTTTTTCCCATCTTTTTCTAGGAACGCTATATCCTTTTTTTAGTTTTTTTGGATCACCCATAAGTATCACTTAATTATTTTTTCTTGTCTCCGCCTTTTCCTTTATCTGCTCCGGCTACTGGCTTTGCCCCTTTTCCAGGGCCTGCATCCTTTTTCATTACACCAACAACAGTTCCTTTTCCTCTGTGAGTACTCTTTGTTCTTTGTCCCCTTACTGTTAATCCCCAAGAAAGTCTTAATCCTCTGTAAGATTTAATATCCGCTAATCTTTGAATGTCAGTTCTAACTGAAAAATCCAAGTCATTCATTATTTTGTGTTTGCTTTCTCCCGTTTCAAAGTCCTTTTGCCTATTAAGTGCCCATTCCGGCAAACCGTGTTTTTCTGGGTGAGTAATTATTTCTTCAAGATAAGCAATATCACTTGGAGTCAATTCTCCCATTTTTTTTCCTATAGGATATTTTTTTTCTTTAAAAAATTCTGTTGCAATTATTTTTCCTACTCTATGATTGATTCCTTTTATCCCCCTTAATGCGCTTTCAACACTAACAGTTCCGTCAAGGTCTTTCCCCAATACACGAATAATGTAATTTACTTCTTCGCTCATAATCATCAATCCTATTTATTTAAAATTTTCAAAACTTCTTCGTGACTTGCATTCTCTTTAATATCTACTATTTGTCCTGTTGGAAATAAATGCAAAACATTGCATTCTTTTCTCTTTACTTTTGGTCCGTCAATAAGTACGCGTCCTTCTTTTACTTCAGAAAGTACAATTGCCTTTCTTCCAGCTTCTCGTCCTTTTGTTTTAATGCAAATCTGTCCTATTTTCATAATCATCAATCCTTTTTGTATTAAATTATTTCTTCATCATTTCTAATGCTTGTTTCACAAATGCTTTGTACTTTTCTTCAACATCTTCAATTGTTTTTACGCCTGTGTGCACTTTAGCAGCTTCAACAAAAACTTGTTCTCTTCCTTTTCCTGATAGTACCCCGCCAAACGGTGCACTTGGACGTTTTTCCGACTTACTTAATTTTCCAAGTTTTGCTTTTCTTCCTGATGCTACTCCAGCTAGTTCTATTTCACAAACAGGGCATTTTTTTTTCTGTGATTTTTCTTTAAAGAAAACTTTTTTTGTTACTCTGCCTGGAGTCTTTCTGAATTTGTGTTTCAAACTCTTTTCGTACGGTTTAACCATTTTTTATCACTTTCAATCAAAATTTTAAATTAAATTTTTTTTCCAAAATTTCTTTCGCATTAAATTTTCTCAACAATTTCAATATTATTGTAATTGCAATACTAGCTTCGAGTGATGAAAACACATACGCTTTCAACATTCCTGTTTGTATTGTTAATCCGGTAGGAACCCAACTGAACGGATTCAATAGAAAAAAACCATTGAATTTTGGCAATGCGTGCAATGCCTCAAATGTTTTTCCACCGAATTGTGTTCCAAGTACCCACCAAGCTATTCCAAATAATATCAACGAAACATACATGACTTTCATTCTTGATTGCATTAATTTCAAAGTCATTTCCATTACTTCTGACTGTAATTTTTCGCTTTCTTTGGTAGCTCCTTTTCCCTCCTTAATAAATTTATTATACTCGTTTTGTTTTTCCTTTAATTCTTTTTGCATTTCTTTTGCTGCTCTCGGAACGAGTTTCCACTCTAATATCCTCGAGATTATAGCCATTATGCATGCTGCTATAAATATCAAAACTGCGGGGTTCATTACCTCTATTAGACTCACCAAGTACTACTATTTTCTCAACCGCAATGTTTTAAAAGCACTGCCTCACTTTTTTAATTTTTACTCTATTTTTTTGGGGTTGTGCTTTCAACCTTTTCCCAATAGCTTTGCTATTGTTTCTGCTTGTGTTTTTGCTATTTCTTCATAGAATCTGTAAATGATTCCAACTGTCAATAATATTCCTGTTCCTGAGGATAATCCGCTCAAAACCATGTCTCCGATTCCTGCTAATAGTGCAACAAATATCGAACCGAGGATTGTTATTGGAGGGATATAACGCCCAAGTACTTTCTCAATTATTCTTTTGTCGCTCCTAAACCCAGGAATTTGCATTCCTGAATTGTGTAATTGTTCTGCTACTGCACTCGTACTCTGGTTACTCATTTCTGTCCAAAGCCAACCGAATATTACACAAACAATAATTAATAAAATAAGGAATATTCCTGCTTGCAATATTGCTAATTGTACTGCTTGGCTTGTGATTCCTTGTCTAACTATTCCTTCAACTATACTCATTCCACCAATACTAGGTATTTGTACTGCCCATGCGGCAGCGCCCATCATTTGCCCAAGGATAGGTACTTTTTCTAAGAATAATGACCATAACTTCACATTAGCAAATAGTGCCATTGCTAATATTACAGGCATATTGCTTACATACAAAAACTTTACAGGATATCGTCCGCCTGTTCCACTTCTTCCTAAAGTTATTGGGATATTTACATGGATTCCTTCAGCAAAAACAACTACTAAAAATATTCCAATTACTCCAAGTATTGGCAACAATAACCATGGGTCGCCTAAGGTTATTAGTTTCCAGATTATTCCTCCATTTGCAAGTATTGGATTGAACACTGAATCAATTGGTGGCATAAATATTTGCCAAAACAATCCGCCAGCAACTCCTGCTGCAATGAATAAACTAATCCCTGAACCAATTCCGTATTTTGATAATATTTCATCTAAATAAAGCAAAATTAACGAACCTAATGCCACTTGTGCTATTACTAACCACATTACTGGATTGAATAATGATACTCCTCCGAGTGGAGTCAATAATCCAGAAGCAACGTAAATGAATGCTTCAATGAAACACAAAGCCACCGCAAGTACTTTTTGTAGTGCTTGGAATTTTGATCTTCCTACCGGATCAGAAAAACTGATGTTAAGTATTTTTGCTCCAACAAATAGTTGTAAGAAGATTGAAGCCATTACTATTGGTCCAATTCCTGCACTAATTAGTGTTCCCATTTGTGAAGCCAATAATGTTTGATAAATTTGTATGTTTTGTACGCTAGCTGATAAAGTATCTAATCCAATGCACCAAATATTTCCTAGTACAAAGAATATGATTACTGCACCTAAAGTGATTAACATTTTTGTTTTAAAAGGCACTTCTTTTTCTGGCGCTTTTATTTCAGGCAACATACTCGAAATGCCTACTAAGATATCAACTACGCCCAAACAAATCCCTCGATTTTATTATTTTAATTATATTATTGTTCGTCCTCTTCTGTTAATGTTTCGTCAACTTCGAATTCATCATCCTCAGTCATTGTACTCAATTCTTTTTCATCAACGCCCTTCTTTTTGTATTCAAATTTTCCACCAGCACTCAAAATTTTTTTTATTGCCCCCATTGAAGCGTTTATTCTTACAATAATTTTTTTATCAGCTTCTCCTTGGCTCAATAATTTGTTGTATTTTGATTTCTTATCAACAATATAATATTCTCCATCTTTCTTTACTCTTCCTTTTGCAACCATTCCGTCAATCATTTCACACAATTTTCCAACACTAATTTCTCTTTTATTTGCAGCATTATTTTTCAATTTATAGTTTGGTTCCTTGTATCTATTTCCAGAATTCCATTTGTGCTTGTTTTCTCCTGATGCTCCTCTTCCACCTCTAGAACCAGCTCCTCTTCTATTTTTAGTGTTTCCTGCGCCTCTAGTCCTTTGTCCCATTAATTTATTTTTTTTCCTTCTCTTTCTTACAACCATAAAAACACCTTCAAATTTTTGCACCAATTAAATCATTCTTTTTATTATATCATTAATTTTTTCTCCACGGTACCCTAATGCTCCACCTACTGTGAAGGGTTTCTTTATTCCGCCTCTTTCCCATCCTTTCCTTGGCGGACTTAATCTGAATTGATTTCTTATTCCAACGCTACTAATCGATTTTCCTGCTTTTAATGCACTAATTGCTTTTGATGCATCTAACTTGTCTTCAGGATGCATTGGTTTTCCTTTTTTTTCTATAAGCAATTTAACTGTTTCTTCTGTTGCTTCTCCATAAGTTAAGTATCCTGAAACGTCTCTCAACATCACTAATACATCTGTTTTTTTTGGATAAATTCCTGCAGTATGTGTTCTCTTTAAACCAAGTGTTTCTAAAGTTCTTTTAGTGTCTGGTTTAGAACCAATACTCCCTCTTACTCTTATTGCAACATACATTTCAATCACTCACAAAAAATCATTTATTTTTAAATTCACTTTGTCATCTTTTCTTCAATATCTTTTGATGCTTTCATTTTTCCAGTTTGTTCTAAAGCATCTAGCCCTGCTCTAACAAAGTTTAATCTTGTGTCAGAACTTCCTGTTGCTTTACTCCAAACATCTTTTACTCCAGCTAATTCTAAAACAACTCTAACATTTTTTCCAACCACAAGTCCAGTCCCTTTTGGTGCAGGCCATAACACTAATTGTACTCCCCCGCATTTCCCTTTTACTTTGAATGGAATCGAATGTTTTTCTGTTGTTGGTTGTTCTTCCCAAGAACCTGCTCCCAAATATATTCTCTTCAAATTTAATTTTGCGTCATTAACCGCTTTTCCTATTGCGGGGAATCTTTCAACAGCTTTTCCAGTACCTATTCCAATGTATCCTGCTCTGTTTCCAATTAATACGGTTGCTCTGTAAGAAAATTTTCTTCCAGCTCTAACAACGTGAGTTGTTTTTGCAACATCAATAGTAACTTCTTCAAATTTTGCTAACGAATCAACTATTTGTGGTTCCAAAATTTTTTGCCCTTTATTAAATATTTCATCAAGTGAATTAATATCCCCGGCTTTAACTTTTTTTCCTAACACTGTTTTTGGGGTCCAATTACTCAAAATTCTTTCTTTTTCAGCAAGTGCTTTAACAATTTTTTCTTGATTCCTTTCTTCTTCAGTTTTTTCTTTTCCGCCAAATCCTGGGCGTCCGCCTTTTTCTCCTCTAGGATTTACTCTTTTTCTATTCATTTATTCACCTTCTCTATTTCTGTTTTTGTTATACTAAATGCTTTATTGAATTCCCCGATTTTTATTCCAGCTTTAATATATCTTGAAAACATTTTTTCTGCTTTGTCTCCCAAAGTTTTTGCATATTTGTCTAATTCTGTTGCGTTTATTCTATCTTCTTTTGGAATTGCTTGGGGGTTGTGTTTTATTGATATTCCTGAATCAGAAATTCCTTTTAGTGCTCCAAATAAAACATTTCCGTGACTTGGTGTTCTTAACCCAATATCAAGTATTGCTATTTTTTCTCCTTTTGCAAGTAATCTTTTTCCGATTAACAATCCGGTTAGGTATGCTGACGGAGTATTGTTTGTTCCATAAAAACCAAACTTCATTAATTCCCTTGAATCTGCGTTAGCAATTGTTTCGTCACCTACTCTATTGTACTTTATTGCTTGCGCTATTATTCTCTTATCAGTTTTTCTTACAGCAATTCTTACTTTCCCAGATTTTACTAAAGCAAGTCTCTTTTCGTAATTGGTTTTGCCTTCAGCCCTTCGCCTGAACTTTGTCTTGTAAGTTTTTTTAGTAGCCATCAGTTTTTCCCTTCCATCAAGTATTCTTTAACATATTTTTTTCCTTTGAAATAATTTCCCCTGATTTTGTTGTAAACTTCACGATATTTTTTCTTTGCCTCTGGATTTTCTTTAACAACTTCTCTAAGCATAGCACGTTGTGCTCTTACCCTACCAATCCAAGCTTCTTTTGGATTAGTTCTAGCTGCTTTTCCACCAGTTCTTTTTCCTTTTCCTCGTCTCCTTCCCTTTTTTTGCTTTTTGTGTAATTCTCTTGCTCTTCCTCTTGATTGTTCTTCTGAAAATCTTTTTTTAATAATCCTTTCACCAATAAGTGCTCTCAAATCATCTTTTGTCATTGCTTCGCTTACTTTTTGTGAATCAGTTGGTTTTATGTATACTCTGCCCACGCCAACCTTCAAAATGCTTGCTGCAAGCTTTTTTGCTGTCTTTAATTCCATTTCATTCACCTAATTTTAATTCCATTTAAAAATATTAACCGTTAATTCAAAACGTGTATTTTCATTTCTCCCGCTTTTTTTACTATTGTATTCCATTTTCTTTTCCCAACACAAGCTCCAATTCTTGCAGCTTCTGTATTCACATTAACTTTTTGTAAATCACTAATATTGTTAACAACAATTTCTCTGTATCCTGATGGGTGTACTCCTTTCATCCACGCGGGATTAGCGTAACCTGTTTTTGGTCTTGCTCCGTATTTCTTTTCTTTCTTCATATCGATTCCGTTTGGGTGTCTCCATTTATTCCATTTCTCAATTGATTTTTTTCTAATACATTTCTTTCCAAACCTTCCTCTGAAAGTTGGGTGCTTTTTCTTTGTTTTAAGTTTTTCTTGTAATTCTTTTGCTTCTTTGCTTTTCTTCACTTTAATTTTAACTTCAAACGGAATATACTTCTTAGTTTCAACTTTTTTTGACTCAACTTTCTTAACTTCATTTTTTTTAGATTCAATCTTTTTGCCTTCAGCTTTGGTTTCGTCCTTTTTGTTCTCTGTTTTTACTTCATCAGTTTTTTTTAGTTTAGTTGTTTTTGTTTCTGCTGTTTTTATACTAACTTTTTCTGTTGGTGTAATTTTTTTGGTAATAACTTTTTCTGTTGCAGTATTTGCACTTGTTTCTTTCAAAGTTTCAACCATTTTATTGCACCTCTACTACCTTTTCGGATTCTACTTTAAGTAATTCTTCAGAACCCTTGTGTTTGTATTCTCTTTCTGTAACAAATATTCCGTCTTGTAATCTCCTAATATCTTTTCCTCCGCGTACTTTTGTCGCGAGTTCCATGTTTCCTGCTGTTTGCCCCACTACTTCTTTATCTATTCCGGTAATTGTAATTTCTTGTGCCTTTACTTCTACTTTTGCCCCCGGCACGATTTTTGCATACCTAAAATCTTTTTCTCCAGTAAAGTTCTTTATTTTCAATCTCTCACCTTCAACCATTGCAGTCATTGGGAAGTGTGAATAACAAATTTTTAATTTTATTTTGTAACCAAACAACAATCCTTCAACCATATTTCTAATGTGCGCAGTTACTGATTCTATTAGTGCTTTTGTTTGTTTTGTGCTTGGTGCCCCCTCAAGAGTAATGTGTTCTCCCTTATGGCTAATTTTTAATCTGTGACTCTTGAATGTTCTCTTCAATGAACCCTTATCAGATTTTAATTCTAAAGTATTGTCGTCAATAACTTCAACCTTAATCTGCTCAGGCACTTTAATTACTTTAATCATTTCTTTTTCTGTCATAAAAATCACATTCATTCGATTTAGTTTATTATTTCTTGTCATCACTAACTTGCACTAATACAAGTAAGCGATTAACCTTCCTCCAATTTTCTTTTGCTTTGCATCCTTGTGAGTCATTATTCCTTGTGAAGTTGATACTATAATCAATCCAACATCTCTTGCAGGCAAGTATCTTTTCTCGAATTTTTCGTACTCGTCCTTGGTAACTGCGTATCTTGGCTTTATTGCTTTACAATCATTTATTTTTCCATTAAGCTTTACCTTGAACTTAGCAACATTTTTTTCTTGTTCTCTTGAATAGTCCTCAATGTATTCATTTTCTTTCATTAATTTCAATAATTCTCCAAGGAAATTCGAGCCTTGTTGTATTGTTAATTCTTGTTGTGCCGAGTTGGCAGCATTCCTTATTTGCGTAAATGCTCCTGCTACTGGGTCAATCAAACTCATAAAATCACCTTTTTTCACTCGTATTTCCTAAATCCAATTCTTTCTGCATTATCCTTAAAGCAGCGCCTGCAAATTCCTATTTTGTATTTTCTAACAAAACCTTTTCTTGTTCCACAAATTTTGCAAGTTCTATTCCTTTTTTTCATCTTGTCATTTTCTGATTTTTGTTTTACTGTGTCAGTCATTCAATTTCAACTCCTAATGTTTTCACGAAGTCAATTGCTTCTTGCTTGTTTATTACGTGCGATTTTCCAACTTTACTTGGTTTTAATTTTCTTGATTTAACTCGATATCCTCTTCTTTTTAGGGTAACAAGCACATCAAAGCCACGGATTCCTAATTTTGGGTCGTATCGCATTCCAGGAATATCAATATATTCTTTAACCCCAAAACCAAAATTTCCTCTTTCATCAAAGTTTTTTGCACTCAATTTTTTTTCTTTAGCAAGTATGGTGTTATCAAAAAATTCTCTTGCACTCTTCCCTCTGAAAGTAACTTTTAATCCAATTGCAAGTCCTGGCCTTAAACCCCATTCGGGTGCTTTCATTTGTGTTTTTGTTTGAATTGACTTTCTTTTTGTAACAACATCCATTATTTTTTGTGCTCTTTTCATTTCATCTGGGTCTCCGCCTACCCCCATGTTGACTACAATTTTGTCAATCAAAATTTCTTTCATATCCATAATCATCAACCGTTTCATTTTTCACTTTTTTATGCCACAATTTTATCTTGGCTTTATTAAAAATCTCCTGTTTTTTCTATTACAAAAATGTTTTTTACTATTGTTTCAAATTCTTCTCCATTTTGTTCTAATTTTATTAATTTTTCTCTTGCTTGGGTTCCTGCAATTATTGCATTTATTTTTGCAGTTTTTCCTGCGTGGCTTCCACCAATAACATAAACGCTTGCGCCTTCCTTCATTTCTAATACTTTATCAACTTTATTGCTTTCAAAATTTATTTTCAAAGAATCTCCAACCCTTGCACTTATTCCAGAAAATATTCTCCCGTCGCTTGTAGTTACTTGTATTCCTTTGCTTGTAACGTGTTTGTGTTCTATTCTTGCAATTTTTGTATTTTCCTTTTCAGTCATTTCTTTAGCATAAATTCTTTGTTTTTTATCCAAAAGCATTCTGAATTGCTTTTTTTCTTTATCTATTCCAACTACATCAAATAATCCTACACAAAATGCAATATCTTCTCTAACTTTTCCATCTACCTTTACTTGTTTTTCTCTTAGAATTGTCTTTACTTCTCTAAGGTTTGTTGCTAACTTCAAATAATCTCTAATAACCGTTCCTAAGGGCACGGATAATTCTTTTTTATGTGCGCCGGGATTTGTTCTAATTGCCCAAACGTGTTCTTTTCTAGCGATGCTAATCGACTTTTGCATGCTTATTCTTTTTTGTCGTTTTCTTTGTCCCTTGTTACCCATTTTATACTCACTTCCTTTTCTCCGTTTTTGCTTCTACTTTTCTCTTTTTTTGGTGCCCAAATCTCTTTGAATCGCTTTTATTAAGATCAACTATAACTACCTTTGATGGGTCAATTGCTACATTGAATTCTGTTCCGTCACTTTTTTTTCTTTTTGCTGAATCAACAATTATTTTTAATTTACTCAAAATAACTTCAATTACTTTCCCTTCTTTTCCTTTGAAACTTCCTCGAACAATTTTTACTGTATCTCCTTTTCTAATTGATATTGCTCTTTTTCCGTATTCGCTTTCCATTTTTTTCGCAACCGGAGCAGCAATTGCTTTTACTCTTTTGTGTAAAGGCATTTCTATGAATGCTTTCTTGCTTTTTCTTGCACTTGACATAATATCACCAATTTTTTCTCCAAATCCCAATCAATACAATCATAATCAAATTAATTCTAAACAACTGAAGGTGCTAATCCTGCTATTTTTGGGAATCTTTCAGCAACTTCTTTTGCCACGCAACCCTTTATCTCTGAAGCTTTTGGCAAACCCTTATCATCAACTAAAACAACTGCATTATCTTCAAATTTCACTCTTAATCCGCTAGGTCTTCGGTATTCTTGTTTTGTTCTAATTACAACTGCTCTCTCAATCTTTCCCCTCATTTCGGGTTTTCCTTTTGATACTACAACATTAACCATTGAACCAATTCCTGCTTTGAATAATCCTTTTTTCATTGTGTTTGCGTTGAATATTGAAATCATGTAAACTTCTTTTGCTCCACTATTATCGGAACAAGTAACATGGCTCTTCAGCGTCAAGCTCTTATTATTGTGAATACTCATTGCTTTCATTTTCTCACCTAATAATTCAAAATTCAATTTTCTTAATTATTTTCTCCTTTATTCAAAATTTTTATTACAACAAAACTCTTTGTTTTTGATATTCTCCTAGTTTCTCCAACCGTTACAATGTCTCCTTCTTTTGCATTAATACTTTCTGGGTTGTGTGCTTTTATTCTTGACCGAATTTTCAAGTATCTCTCGTATTTAGAAATGTAATGCGTTAATTCTCTTTCAATAGTAACTGTTTTGTTTGATTTTGCTGAAACAACTTTTCCTTCAAAAACATTTCCTCTAATAGGATAAGTTTTTTCTTTTTGTGTTCCGCTTGTTCCAGAACCTTGTGTTTCTTTAACAACTTTCGCTGTAACAGCTCTTTCTTTCTTTTCTTCAGCCATTGTTGTTCCTCCAATCTTTTACTCTATCTTCTGCTCTTTTACAAATAATTTTTCCATTCAACTTTACTTTTTCTTTGCCTAGGATAAACTCAAATACACATTCGTTTTTTGGTAAAACTTTTTCTTTTCCATTTACCAAAACTATCAATGTGTTCTTCGTTTCTCCAATCACTTCTCCGTCTATTCCATTTTTTTCTTTATCGGTGCTTTCAATGACTTTGACTCGCAAGCCGTTCAACTCGTGGAACGCTAAGTTCTTCGCGTTGATTTCGTAATGCGCTGTCTTAATCATCTATTGCCTCCAAAAATATCAATTCCATTTCTTCAATAATACATCTTCAAATCAATTCATTCATGCTTCAATCAATTCTTCTTTGTACCCTTTTTCAATCAAAAATTTCTTTGCTTTTTGTCTGTGATCTCCTTGTAATTCAATTTCTGTTCCGTTTACAGTTCCTCCACACGCAAATTTCATTTTCATTTCTTTTCCAAGTTCTTTTGCTTTATCCTTATCATCAAATCCTGATACGATTGTAATTAATTTTCTAAATCTTCTCTTAATTACCACAATTTTTATTTTTTGTTGTTCTTTTTCAATATTGCTAATATCGAACAAATCTTTTGGTAATCCACTAATCTTGTCAACCTCTTGCATTTAATCCACAACCCCCTTTCTTGTCGTAATTTCTGTAAGTACTCTAGCAACATCTCGCCTCAATTTTTTTACTCGTCCTGGCTTTTCTGCTTTTGTTCCTGAAACGGTCTTTGCTTTTTCTTTAGCAAGTTCTTGCTTTAACTCAATAACTAATGAATTAAGCTCTTCGTCTCTTTTTTCCTTCAATTCTTTGTACTTCATAAAATCAACTCAATTTTCTCATTCCTTTTTCTCTTCTTGGGATTCTTCCTTTTTTTCACTTACTTTTTCTTCTTTTGTTTCTTTCTTTTCATCCAGAACTTCTTTTTTTTCTTCTTTCTTTTCAGTTTCTTTCGTTTCTTCTTTTTTTTCGCTTATTGCTTCTTTTACTTTAACTTCCTTTTTTTCTTCTTTCACTTTTTTCTTTTCAGTTTTTGTTTCTTTTTCGTCTTGTGCTTCTTTTTTGTGAACATAAGCTTCTACTTTTTTGTATTCTTTTATTACTTCCCCATCAACTTCTTCTTCTATTTCTTCTTCAATAACAATTTTTTTTACTTTGTCTTCTTTTTTCTCAAGCACTTCTTTTGCGTCTTCAACAAGTTGTCTCTTGTCTTGAATAACTTTGGTTACATCAATTTTGTCAGGGAATACTACCCCTGGATGAATTATTCTTAATCTCAAACCAATTGCACCTGCTTTTGGATAAGCTGGGGCTTTTGCAAAATCAACTAATCTTGATTGTTCACCAATTTTTTTCATGTAACCAAATGCAATCCTCATTTTTCTTTTTCTTCCACCTTTTCCACTCAATTTTCCTTTAACAACAAGTTCTACTCCCTGTGCGCCCGAATTAACTATCTCACTAACTGCTTTGAATACTACGCTTCTCCAAGAAAATTCTCTTTCAATCATTGCAGCCATTTTTTCTACCAGTATTTTTGCATTCAAGTTTGCGTTCTTCACTTCTTGAATTTCTATTTGGGGGTTATCGATTTTGTAATCTCTTCCAATAACTTCAGTTAGTTGTTTTATTGTTTGTCCTCCTTTTCCAATTGCAAGTCCTGGTTTTGACACGTGCAAAATTATTCTTGTAACCATTGGAGTCTTCACAATATCTGCATGAGTGAATCCTGCTCGGTCAAGTTTCTTACCCAAGTATTCTTCTAATTCCATTTTTCTCAAATTTTGTTGAATAAATTTTCTTTCAATCATGCTTTCACTTCCGTTACTATTATTTCTAAGTGTGTTGATTTGTGCCTACGCATTTTTCCGCCAATTTTTCCTTTTGGTTGTGAATTGTATCTTGACATTCCCATGCTTGCGAATGCATTCAAAACTGACAATTTTTCTGAATCAAGTCCTTTTGCTTCTGCATTGTTTTTCACTAATTTTAATAATTCAATAAATTTTGCAACGGTTCTTTCTGGGTAACGTCCTGATTTTGTTGTTCCTAAGGCATTTCCTTTTTTGTGTCCAATTTTTTTGTTGTATCTTGTTAATGGTAAATATTCTTCGTGCGCTTCTATTCTTTGCATTGATGCAATTGATTTGTTAACCAATTGTCCCTTTATTTTGTTGCAAATAGTTGTTGCATATTTCAATGAAACTTGGGCGTTTGTTATTATTGCTCGCGCAGTCTTTCTTTTGTCGCCTAATTCCACTTGATAATTTTTCTTAACCATTGCATTTCACCAATAATAAATTTACTACCTTGCAGTTATTGCAGTTGAACTCTTCGTTGCTCCGATTCCTGCTTTTCCGTGCATTAATCTTTTTCGTGTTAAAATTAATTCTCCTAAGTAATGTCCAATCATTGTTGGTTTTACATCAATTAACTCAAAAGTATTTCCTCTATATAGAGCAATTTTTACTCCAATCATTTGAGGTATAATTACAGTATCTCTACTGTGTGTTCTAATTGCTTTTTGTTTAACATTCGTTGGATTGTATTTCAATATTTTGCTAAAAAGTTTTTTGTCAAAACCCTCTTTCAAGCTTCTTCTGGCCCTTGAATTGCATAGTTTTCCAAATTCTTCGAGGGGCATTGCCTTTAATTCTTCAAGCGTTTTTCCTCTGTAAGTGAATTCTTTAGCCATATCAAAACCTCTCAACATTTCTCAAAATAATTTTCCATAATTGCATCTCTAATTTTAACCTTTCTTTGCTCTCCCTGTTCTCTTTGATGCAATTGCTCCAACTTTTCTTCCTGGTGGTGCGTTTCTTGATGTGCTCTTAGATTTTCCGGGGTGGTGTTGTGCTCCTCCGAATGGGTGGTCAACTGCATTCATTGCAACTCCCCTCACTGTCGGGTACATTTTTCTCTTTGCTTTCATTGCATAGAACTTTGTTCCTGCTTTAACGAACGGCTTGTCTGATTTTCCTCCACAAGACGCATTCCCAATTGTTGCTCTAACATCTAAAGGTAATTTCAATAATTTTCCTGAAGGCATTTTTACTGTTACGCTATTGCTATCTTTTGCCATTAATAATGCATAATTTCCTGCACTCTTTACAAATACTCCTCCATCGCCCTTATTTTTTTCAATATTGAATATTGGGCATCCTTCGGGTAAGTACTGTACTTCTGAAATATTTCCTATACTAATTCCTGCTTCTTTTCCTTGTTGAATTGGTTGATTCAAAATTAATCCTTCAGCAGCAACTATAGTTTCTTCTTCGCCTGAATTGAATTTTATTCTTGCGAGGATTGCATTCCGTCCCGTGTCTTTAATAAATTCAACTAAATGCCCTTTTAAAGTGTCATTAATTTTTTGGGTGTTAATTGCAGAGTATCTTGCGGCAATTCCTTTGTGTTTTGCTTTAAAGGTGTGACTTCCTTTTCCTCTTCTTTGTGATATTAATCGTTTACCCATTTTTTTCACCAAAAAAATTATAATACTCCTAACTTGGTTGCTAACTCTGATGCTTTATTTTCTTTTGCGAGTCTAACAATTGCTTTTTTTCTTCCTTTCCTATCTCTAACAATATTTACTTTTACTACTTTAACTGAATACATTTTTTCTACAAGTATCTTAACTTTTTCTCTATTGGCTTTATCATTTATTATAAATGTAATTTTATTTTCTGCTTCAATCATGTTAACTGATTTTTCAGTAACCAGTGGGTAAAAAATCATTCCCAAATCTTCTAATGTCGCATTAACTGTGATTCCTTTAATTTCTTTTCCCTCTGTTTTTTTTGCTTCAAAGTTCTTTTTTGCTTTGTCTTCCTTGTTTTTAGTGCTAGCTTTGGCAATATTCTCTTTAGCAACATTTGTTTTCTCTTGTGCTTTAGCATTCTCTTCTTGTAGTTCTTGTCTTTTTTGTTCTTCACTAAGTTTAACCATTCATGCTCACCATATTTTTTATTCTTCCTCTTCACTTTTTGGATTGCTTTTCTTTAATTCTTTTGTTTTTGCTTCAGCAATATTTCTTTTTGCTTTCCTGTTTTTTCTCCAATCTCCAAAAACAATTTTTGTTTCTTTTGCACTAACTCTTTTTGTAGTTGGTGATTTTTTTCCTTCTCCAAGCGCATTTATTGCTCCTTCTGTCCAAACTACTAGCCTTCCAGCCACTCCGCCCGGTGCAAGTAATTCAGCATTTAATGAATTAATTGTAACTGCTTCTACGCCAGGCATGTTTCTAGCTGCTTTTAGTACTCTATCATTTTTTGCTGTAACAATAAGTAAACTCTTTTTTCCTTTAAATCTTCTTCCTCTTTTTTTTCCTTTACCTGCTCTTTCCCTTATCTTTGATTTAGCATTTTCAACATCATTTACTACACCAATTTTTGAAAAAATTCCTATTAGTTCTTTTGTTCTTGTAATTGATTCCATTTTGTCTTCAACAATTAAAGGTAATTCGCCTGCAAAAATAAATCTTTTTTCTACTAGTGCTTTGCTTGCTGTTGCAGCGATTGCACTCTTTAATGCTAATCGTCTTTCTTTTTTGTTAATATTTTCCCAATACTTTTTCCAAGCTTTTGGTGGGTGTGCAGACATTCCTCCAACTGCGTGAGGAACTTTAGCAACTCTTCCTGCAATCAATTGTCTCCTATTTTTCAATCTAGGTAATCTTGCTCTTTCAACATTAATTGAACGCATCGGAGTTGGTGCTTTTCTGCTTCCAACATAAATTGCAGTAGTATTTTTTCCTGCTCTTGGATTAGCTCCTTTGGGTTGTTTTTTTGCGCTTTGCATTGCAAGTACTGCCCTATTAATTAAATTAGGGTTGTAAGTTGTTTCAAAAACGCTAGGCAATTCTATACTTTCTTTTTTTGTGCCATCAATTCCAAGTATGTTTGCTTTCATAATCATCAACCAAAAATTATTTTACTACTCCAATTACTTTCTCTAATTGTATTCCTGATTTCTTTATTGGTCTAACTGTTTTCCTCAGTGCAATGCACCTCTTTGCGGGGCCTGCTACCGAACCAAAAATTAACGCGTATTTTTCTTTTACCATTCCATAATTAGCGAATCCTGATACAGGATTTATTTCTTCAACTTTATTAGAAATTTTAATTAATTTTTTATTGTATTCTGTCCTGTTGTGGTAACCCATTTGTCCTGGGCGTGGTACAGTGAACATTACTGTGTGTGGAGTCCACGGACTAATTGAACCAACTACTCTTTGTTTCTTTGCTTTTGGCCGGAACATTTTTACTCCGAATCTTTTTATTACGCCTTGGAATCCTTTTCCTTTTGTTACTGCTTTAATGTCAAGGAATTCTCCTTCTTTTACTACTTCTTCTATAGTAATTTCTTTTCCAAGTTTTTCTTTAGCATAATTCAATTGTTCTTCTTTTTTTCCACCGATGTCTACTTCTGCCAAGTCAGGAATTTTTTTGAAACCCAATTTTCTTGGTTCGGTGTTAACTATTAAAGTAAAGTATTCAATTTTTCCTTCTGTAAGAGCTTTCTCAAAATCAGCAACTGTTTTTGCGATGGGGCTTTTTTCTTTAACTTCTTTTTTACCCTTGTTTTTTGCGTGCGGACTCTTTGTTTTAAACTTTGGTATTTTTCTGTCCAAATCCTTGCTAATACTTTCTGCGTAAACATCTCCGTAAACATCATAACCTATTTCGGCTTTCTTGTAAGCTCTTATTCCAAACACTTTCATATTTGGGCAAACAATTACTGTTGATGGTGCAGCAACTTCTTGTCCGAAAGTTGGACTACCTTTGTGAATATTTTTTCCAATTGCTTGAGTCATTCCTGCTTTGTAGCAGTAAAAAGTAAGTGCTTTTGGCTCAGTTCCTTCAGCGTGCATTGTTGGGGTTTCTTTATTAGCCCTAACCCTTGGATAGTAAGCCATTGAGCCTCTCCTTGGTTTTGAATATGACGCCATTATATTTCACCGAAATCAATTATATTTAAACTAAATTTTTACTAAATTACTCACCAGTTATTTTTTTCATTTTTTAGAGCACTAACGCGTTTCCACGCACGCAAAAATAGCCAAATTTTTTTTGAAAATTGGCATTTGCTCCCTCCGCAGTTCTCTAGTTTTGCAAGAGAGTAGTGTACCTGTCAAAAAGCTGAAAAAACTCAGCTTTCATACTATAATATTAATTATCCTCACCCAAAGGTTTTTAAAGGATTTCCTGAAGGTTTCCAAGAATTTGTGGTTTTTTTTCTACTTCTTGGAATCCCGTGCTTTTCTAACTTTTTGGGAATTTTTTCTACAAAAATTTCCTAGAAAACTTATCTTCCTCTCGGCCTTCTTGGCCCTCCTGCTTTCATTGGTATTCTTGCGTGTGCTCCGCTTGGCATTCTCATTCTACCTATAGGTCTTTTCACTGGTGGCATAAATAATTCCTCCTTTAACAGCAACGCTCTTCAAGTATTTAAATTAATCCTTGTGATTAATTGTTTTCATTGTAATCAATTTAATTTCATTATTTTGTTTGAGTTCGGGTCATTTCGCTAGTGTATTTCATTTCAAGTATTGTTTGTGCAAGGAATTTCGTGCCTCCATCTCTAATTTCGAATTCGCTTTCGATTAGGTTTTTTGCCTGTGATGTAGTATATCCCCTTGCTTTTAGTAGTTCCATGAGTGTTTTTCCTTCAATGTTTTTGCTTGTTTCTGCAATCATTCTTAATGTGCTTCTTGTAGCATTGTTCAAGAGCAAGTTAACATCCTTTTCATTAAGTCCTCCATTAGTCCCCTTTGCTTTTTGAATAAAGTAAGCATCATATTCTTCGCGCATTATTTTTTTTGATGCTTCGAGTGCTTTTTTTTCACTCAATCCGCGTAATTTAAGCACATCTATTATCGTTCTTTGTGCCCTTCTCCTCCAAAGTCCTTCTACAGCCATTGCGCTTCCGATTGTAAGTTTAACTCCTATAGGTAACTTAATTTCTCCCATTTGTATTCTTCGTTTAGCATCAGTAATCCACGCGCTTTCGAAGCGCCTAGCTTCTTCTGCTCGTTGTGTTGTTGCTCTTCTTTGTTGTTGTGCAATTTGTCTCTCGTAAATACTCCCTGGAATTTTTAGAGCTCCTTTAGGTTCACGAGTGTCGCCTTTGTGTCTTGCTGCGATAGAATTTCTTAATTCATTTTTTGCACTTTTCATTATACCCATTTAATCACTAATATTAGTAATGTTTGTTGTGCTTTTAAACTTTTGTTGGATTGAATTCTTGAAATTAGTTGAAATAATAAAAAATAAGCTTAAGAAAAAGAGTTTTTCTTTAGGAAATAGTTTTTTTGTGTTGTTTTGGTTTTTCAAATTTTTTCTTCACATTTCCTATTGCCTAATCCATTTAAATTCTTTTTGATATCTATAAGTAGCTATGGATACGAAACAAATTAATGTTAAATTGCCTATTCAGTTGTACTCTTCTGCTGAGCTTTTTGCAAAGTCTTACGGGTTTAGGAATATTCAAGAACTAATTTCTGAATCGCTTAGAGAAAAGATTTTTGAAAAAGATAAATATGATAATTCTTTTTCTGATAAAGAAATTGAATTTATTGATTCTTTGATAGAAAAATCTTTGAAAGAGAAATCGGCTAAAAGTAATTTGGTTTCTGAAGAAACTCTTCGAAAATCATTGAAAGCTTAATTCGGCAAAGAACTCTCAACAAGCTTTTAAATTATTGAATTTCAGTTCTTTTAGTGCACTTTAATGAAATTTACTTTAGTTTCAACTGATTATTTTTTGAAACAAATTGCTTTACTTGATTCTCGTTCAAAAAATCTTATTAATTCAAAGCTTGATTTAATTTTGATTAACCCTTATCGTTTCAAAAGAATTCATTCAAAAAAATTTGGAAAAGTATTTAGAGTTCGTCTTAATTTACAAGGGAAAGAAACTCGATTAATTTATGTAGTTAAAGAACCTGATATTATTGTAGTTTGCTTACTTGAAAGAAAACACGATTATAATGATTTGGAGAAAAGGTTAGAAACAATTTGAGGAGTAAAAAAGTAGTTTTATTTTAAAAATTAGTTTTGGGGTTTGCAGAAAGGGTCCCCCTGTGTGAGAACCCTCTCTGGTGTTGTTAAGTTTTTTGTTCGAAAGTTTTTTTCGAAGAATAATTTTTTTGGTTTTACCATTTCTCTGATTCTTCTTTTTGGAGTTTTCCTTCGTCTTGTTCCCTTGCTTGGATTATTAGTACTGCTACTAACCCAATTACTATTAGTACTATTATTCCTACGCCAGTTATTCCGCCTAAACCAAATAACCCTACTAGGCTACCATAACTAGGGTTAACTTGTTGGGTTATTTCTTCTCCATTAGAAGTGAATGTTATTGTTCCGTTTCCGGTTAGTTCTTCTTTTCTAAAACCGCCAATATTAACTATGCTTTTTCCTTGAGCAATTGTTACATCAACGTTCCTAGTTATTCCTGTGTCAGGGAAATTAATATTTATTGTACCATAAAATGTTTTTGTTGTAGGGTTATTGAATTCAATATTGAATCCGTAATAGTCTGCGTCCTCAACAATACTAACATCCATTGTTACTCTACCCAAGCTACCACTTGCAGTATTTTCTAAAGCAATTATTGTGCTTCCCAATGAGCAACCAGCTATTACTGGGCGTAATCGTATTTCACCGTATTGTTCAATCATTTTTACTTCAATATTTTGGCTTAGTGAAGTGTTTTCTGGCAAAATTATTTTTGTTACAGAAACCTCTGCTCCTGTCTCAACGAAAACTTCTACTCCCCTATTACTCCAGTTACTTATTTTTACTGGAACACTTCCAGTGTTTTGCATTGTTACTCTTGAGGGGGCTTCTATAGTGAATCCTGCACAATTTGTACTAACGCTAGGGTTAGTGTCTTGAACATAAATATTGAATCTTGCTGTTCCAATGTCCTCAAATTCACAAGTAGTTCCGTCAGCAAATTCTCCTTCAATTTCTAATGTGTTCTCGAAGGTTCTGCTTCCTGATACTTGTGGGGCATTAATGCTTAGTACTATATCTGCTATTCCGCCGTCAGCGAAAGCATATTTTTCATTATAATAATTTTTTACTTCCATTCCGTTTTCTGACAAATCAACTCTAGTTATTTCGAATCTTTGTCCTGATTCATTTTTCAAATAAAATGTTTCTTGTTTTGAGTCCCCTTCGCTTACTGTAATGTCGCGAACAACTATACTCAAATCTCCACATTCTCCTGTGTCTCCTCCGCCAGAGCCAGTATTTATTACTTCAATATCGAATGGTTCTTGAATATCACTAAACGAACAATAT